>CAZUGG010000059.1:0-18409 GCA_964619905.1 uncultured Dehalococcoidia bacterium | reverse complement strand
CGAGGAGCGATCCGCGGCCGCCGAATCGGTCCATTGCCCCTACTTTGATGAGCCACTCTAGAGTGCGTCGGTTCAGGCATCCTGACGGGACGCGCCTACAGAAATCGGCGATGTCTTCGAACGGGCCGTTTGCTTGCTGTTCCTCGACCAGTGGGGCGACAGCTGCCTCGCCTACGTTCTTGACGGCTGCAAGGCCGTAGCGAATGGCCGGGCGGTCCCCATCGCCGGGCTGAATCGTAAAACCCGTACTTGGTTGGCTGATATCCGGAGGCAGCACGTCAATGTCCAGGCGGCGGCATTCGGCGATAGTGGATGTGATCTTGTCCGTGGTGTCCTTGAAGCAGGTCAAAAGCGCCGCCATATATTCGACGGGGTAGTTTGCTTTGAAGTAGGCAGTCCAGTAGGCGACCAGTGCGTAACTCACACTATGCGCTTTGTTGAATGCGTAGCCGGCGAAAGGCTCGATAAGTTCCCATACCTGGGTGGCGAGATCCTCGGTATACCCTTGCCCGGTGGCTCCGGAGATGAAGCGCGTTCGCTCCTCTTGCATTAGCGCCGCGATCTTTTTCCCCATCGCTTTGCGAACAATATCCGCCTGTCCCAAGCTATAGCCGGCAAATTGTTGAAGGATCAGCAGCACTTGGTCTTGATAGACGATGATTCCATACGTCTCTTTGAGCACGTCCTCTAGGATGGGGTGGGGATATTGCACGGCCCGCTTCCCGCGCTTCGATTCAATAAAGTTGGGGATCTGCTCGATCGGCCCCGGTCGATAGAGGGCGATCATTGCGGATAGGTCGGCCAATGAGGACGGCTTCAGTTCCTTTATGTAGCGTCTCATGCCCGTGCTCTCAAGCTGGAAGATACCCGTAGTTTCCCCAGAGGAGAGAAGGGCGAATGTTTCCGTGTCCTCTAGTGATACTCCATGTAAATTGATCTCCAAGCTGGTAGTTTCCAAAATGAAATCAATAGACCGTTGGAGAATCTGTAGATTAACTAGCCCCAAGAAGTCCATCTTTAAGAGGCCAAGCTTCGCGATCGCGGCCATCGAGAATTGTGTTACCGCGATACCCGTTTCGTTTGTGTCCTTGGGTCGGGCGAGGGGGACGAAGTCGATCAGAGGCTCGTCTGAGATCACTACACCAGCAGCATGGGTTCCGTAGCTCCGGCTAACCCCCTCGAGCCTGCGGCTCGTGTCGACGAGATTCTTGACTTGTTCGTCTTGCTCGTAGCGTTCCCGAAACTCGGGAATATCTTGGATTGCTAAGTCGATCGACCATGCGCTGATCTCTCCTCGATCTCCTTTACGATAGGAAGCGGGAATGAGTCGGGCGACACTGTCCACCTCTCCATAAGGCATACCTAGGACCCTGCCGGTATCCCGAAGCGCGGCCTTTGCGCCGAGCGTACCAAAAGTGATGATCTGAGCGACTCGGTCGGCCCCATAACGCCGTACGACGTAGTCGATCACCTCGTCGCGGCGGTCGTCCTGGAAGTCCATGTCGATGTCGGGCATCTCTTTGCGCTCTATGTTGAGGAATCGTTCGAAAACCAGCCGGTACCCCATGGGGTCAATGTTGGTGACCCCCAATGTGTAAAGGACGAGGCTCGCTGCGGCGCTCCCGCGAACGCCGTAGAGGATTCGCTTCTCTCGCGCAAAGGCGATGATGTCCCACACTACTAGGAAGTAGTCGGGGAACTGTGTTTTCTTGATTACCTCGAGTTCGTACTCCAATCTACGCTTGAGCTCTTCGGTGACTTCCGGGTAACGCTGATGGAGACCCTTCCAGCAGAGCCCTGAAAGGTATTCGAAGGCTGATCCCCCGTCAGGAACAGGGAATTGAGGAAGGTGAGCTTTCGAAAAGTCGATCGTTACATCACAGGCATCCGCGATACGTCTCGTCGTATCGATTGCGTCGGGCAGATCCCGGAATTGCTCCTGCATTTCCTCGGTGCTACGGAGATAGTAAGAGGCGTCGGCCATCTTCATCCGATCTTCTTGATCAACGGTGCTATTTGTTTGGATGCAGAGGAGGACGTCCTGGACGGAATGCTCGTGCCCGTGGACGTAGTGGACGTCATTTGTAGCGACTATAGGGATATCCAGACTCCGCCCCATTTCGACGAGCTGCGCATTGACCTGATCGAGCTCCGGTAGGTTTCCATGCCGCTGCAGTTCGAAATAAAAATCACTCAAGCGCTCCTTGAACCACAGCGCTGAATTACGGGCCTCGTCGTTCTGTCCCGCTCGTAGAAGCCGCGGGATCTCACCATTGAGGCAGCCCGAAAAAGCGATGATTCCATCCCCATGTTGTTCAAGGAGCTCTCGGTCTATGCGTGGCTTGTAGTAGTAACCTTCTAACTGCGCCTTTGTGGCTAGTTTGAGGAGATTGTTGTAACCGGTCTGGTTTTTCGCTAGCAGCGTGATGTGATAGGGCTTTTTGGAGCCTGGGGTCCGGTCGGATCGACTCCCTGTCGCCAGGTAGCCTTCCATCCCGATGATGGGCTTGATTCCGGCTGTACGAGCCTTTTCATAGAAATCGACGATGGCGTGGAGGACACCGTGATCGGTGAGCCCAATCGAATCCATGCCAAGATCGTGGGCACGCTCGAGTAGTTGGTCAACTCGGCAGAGACCATCGAGGAGGCTGTACTCGCTGTGCAGGTGAAGGTGGGTGAAGGGAGACGCCACGTTGGGCCAGCAGGGGGGGGGTTGAGTGCGGCTATTCTAGCATTGCCATATTGGAGTGTCGACGAGCATAAACCTACTAGATAAAGCAGCACGAATTGAGATCCTCCACCTTATGCTGTGTCGGGACATAGGCTTTCGTTCTAGTAGTGCTCGCGAGCAGCAATGTTCTCCAGATGAATACGCACCGCTGCTTGCCAAACTGCTCTCGTTGACACTTCAGAGAACCGATTCCTATAATGGTTAGTCCTTTTAGAGGGTCCTATTAATGCCGAAACGAACGTATCAACCCAAGGCGCGTCGCAGGAAGCGCGTGCACGGTTTTCGGACTCGAATGCGAGATCGACACGGGCGAGAGGTACTGAAGCGACGCCGGCTTAAGGGTCGCAATCGCCTGACTGTCTAGCGTGGAGCCGCATGCGCAAACAGGCGCGGCTCAGAAAGGGCTCGGACTTCGCGAGGGTGCACCGGCACGGCCGCAGATGGTCGGATTCCCTCCTAACATTACGAGCTCTTGCCAACGAAACGGACTTTAGCCGCTTTGGCTTTTTGGTAAGCCGCCGCGTGGGAGAGGCGGTCGTAAGAAATCGGGTCAAGCGTCGCTTGAGAGAGATTGCGCGGCGTGAGGCTGTTTTAAAAGGGTGGGACCTCGTTTTCATCGCCCGGCCGGCGACCGCCGGGGCCTCGTTTGAGGCGATCGAAGCGGCTGTTAGAGGTCTACTCAGGCGGGGCAAGTTATACGAGCCGAACCGGCAGCAGGATGGGAAATGAAGGCGATCGCTCTCTGGGGTATCAAGGTCTACCGCGACGTCATTTCGCCCTACTACGCCGGATCGTGCCGGTACTCTCCCACGTGCTCTCACTATGGGGAAGAGGCGATTACTCGGCACGGCTTTGTTAAGGGCGGATGGCTAACGGTGCGCCGCGTGGCCCGGTGCACGCCGTGGGGTGGTAATGGGGCAGACCCTGTACCCTAGAAACCAGTTGATAGTTAAATGATGAATTTGAGCGCGGCCGCGCGGGCAGTACTAGCGGACCGGTTGCCGCGAACGCTAAAGTTCGGGGCCTTGGCATTGGCAACGCTTTTTGTGGCCACCGCCTGTGGTGGGGGCTTTGCGACCGAGCGTGGCTGGTCCTCTCCTGTTGTCGTAGGCGGCGTCCTTTATGTAGGTAACCAAGACGGGCAGGTACTCGCCTTCCGAGCGAACCTGCTCGATGATAGTGATAGGCGGAGTGCCCCCACTGTCGATCTTGATGACCCTGACAACCCCCAGACTGTGTCGGACGCTTTCATTACTCTTTTTCAAGCGATCGACGACGACGGCGAGGAAACCGGTGGCTTCTATGCCTCTCCACTTATTGCAGGGGAGGCGGTCATTATCGGTGGTATAGACGGGCACCTGTACGCGCTTTCTCTGCTGGATGAGGGCGAAGATGAATTCGAAGAGTTGTGGAAACGACCATTTCGCACCAATGGCAACGGCGCGGGGTTCGAGCTAAATAAAGGCGGTATCTTTGCGACTGCTGCCACGGACGGGGAGCGAATCTTCGTTGCTGACAATGAGGGGTTCCTGTACGGCGTTAACTTGGCGGATGGTCGCGCTGCGTGGGATAACTCGTTCAAGGCCGAAGAACGCTTCTGGTCTAGCCCAACGGTTGCTGACGGCGTCGTCTACATCGGCAACATGGACCACTCTGTCTATGCACTGAACGCAGAGACCGGTGGGCTGCTCTGGAGATTCCGGGGTAGTGAAGGAGCGTTCGTTTCCAAGCCGGTGGTAATCGATGGCACCGTATACATTGGGGCTTTAGACAACACTTTCTACGCGATAGACGCGGCAGACGGTAGCTTGAAGTCGTCCTATAAAGGTGATGGCTGGTTCTGGAACGATCCGGTGCATGTAGACGGAACGATTTATGTAGGCACACTAGGGCGCCATTTCTACGCTTTAAACGCCGCGGATCTGTCTGAACGATGGTCTTTCGAAACTAGTGCAGCCATCCGTGGGCAAGCGGCTCTTTATGAGGGCCAAGTGTTCGTAGCTCTTCGGAATGGAGAAATCTTGACTCTTAGCCAAGAGACTGGACGTCTTGTTGGGCAGCGCATATCGCCATTAGGCGAACGAGTGCTTGCGTCGTTAGCAATCCACGATGGAGTGCTTTACGTCCGTGATGAAGATCAACGACTTTATCGCTTTGGCCTGGACCGAGACCGGTAGAGGGGACTTTGGACCCATTTAGCTTCATATGGAATGAAGGGCTGGTTAGGCCGCTCGTTAACGGCCTTGTCCTCTTTTACGGGGTACTAGGCAGTAACTTTGGCCTTTCGATTATTGCCGTCACGCTTCTTACTCGAGTCATCTTGTATCCGCTTACCGTCCGCCAGTTGCGTTCAACGCGTGCAATGACAGCGCTCCAGCCACGGATGAAGGCGTTGAACGAAAAGTACAAGAACGACCGCACTCGTCTCCAACGGGAACAGATGAAGCTCTTCAAAGAGGCTGGAGTCAATCCTTTAGGGTGCCTCGGCCCGTTGATACTTCAGATGCCCATCCTGTTTGCGATGTTTGTGGCCATTCGTCAGGTGCTAGGCGATACGCCGGAGAGTCTTATTGGCTTGTCGGACAAGCTGTACTCGGGTCTGCCCTTCGGTGACCAGTCTATCCCGTTAAACCAAGCATTTATCGGGATGGACTTGGGTGAAGTGGTCTCAGCAAATCCGGCGGGCTGGGCGTTTCTGATCCCTGTGCTCACTGGAGCAAGCACGTGGCTGGTGCAGCGGGCCACGATGACGCCCTCGGCGGATCCGCAACAACAATCGACCCAACGCATGATGACGATCATGTTTCCCCTCGTCCTTGGCTTTATGACGCTGAGCTTCCCTGCTGGCCTCGCGATATATTGGATTTCCTCAAATCTGGTTAGCATGCTCTTGCAATGGCGAATTTCGGGTAGCCTTGGCAGCTTGGTGCCGTCCTCGGGGCCGACGCCGGCCACGGAAAAAGGAGAGGGAGCTAGCCAGACGAAGAACGAGGCGACTCAGGGTGGTGCCTCGTCCGATGAACCAGGCCTCGGAGGCTTCTTAAAACGCGTATTTCTAGGAACTCAACCTGCCGACGGTTCTCCGGTGGAGGTAAAGACTTCGGAATCAGAGACCGATAGTGAAACAGAGTCCACCACAAGCGCTGTGGCAGATGAAAGGGGAGTGCCCGATGGCAGGAATCGAAATGATGGGCAGAACCGTCGAGGAGGCCGTCCAAAAAGCCCTCGACCAACTGGGCGTGGGGCGCGAAGACGTCGAGGTCGACTTTCTCGATGAAGGCCGAGGAGGCATCCTGGGCATTGGGGCTGCCGAAGCCAAAGTCCGAGTTGAACTAAGGCATGGGGACGTCCTTGATTTGTCTAAGGAGACGTTAGAAACCCTGCTTAGGGGTATGGGCGTCTCGGCGACAGTTGATATCCCCCAGACCCAATCAAAGGAAGGGGAGAATCGAGGCCCGGCCTTCAACATTGACGGCGAGGATGCAGGATTGCTTATCGGCCGTCGTGGTGAAACGTTGACCGCGCTCCAGTTCATACTTAATTTCCTCCTCAGCAGGAAGGTTAAGACACGGGTCAACGCAACCATCGATGTTGAAGGCTATCGAGAGCGACGATACGAGTCGGTCAGAGCCACCGCGAATCGCCTGGCGGAGCGAGTGGCCTCAACCGGCCGGATCTTTACCATGGCGCCCATGCCTGCGAGGGAACGTCGGGTGGTACATGTTGCGCTTTCAGGTCACCCCCGCGTGACAACAGAAAGCATTGGTGAGGGTGAGGGGCGAAAGGTGACGATAGTTCCTAAGCGGGGAGGGCATGGGCGCTCTGCCCGTGATAGAGAGCAGGGGCCCCGAGCGGGCTATTAAGGTGTGTCGGCGCTCCTTGCGCGAACAGGAGCGGGGTTAAGGATGGCGGACCGAACTACCACAGTTTCGCTGGGAGCAAACGGGGGGCGGTTCCGATCAGGCTCTGGCCGGGTCAATCTTCCAGAACTAGAACGGCAGACCCTCGAGTTCTGGAAGACTGAAGACATTTTTGACAAAAGTGTCAAACAGCGCGAGGGCAGACCCCGCTTCATCCTTTTCGAGGGTCCTCCGACAGCCAACGGCAAGCCAGGCATCCACCACGCTCTCTCTCGGGCATTCAAGGATATCTTCGCGCGGTACAAAACCATGCAGGGGTTTCACGCGCCTCGGAAGGGGGGATGGGACACGCATGGACTCCCCGTCGAGCTAGAGGTCGAACGGGAGCTGGGGATCGAGTCTAAACGAGAAGTTGAAGACTTTGGCGTTGAGAAATTCAACCAGCGATGTCGGGAGAGTGTCTTCCGCTATGTCAAAGAGTGGGAAGACCTGACCGAGCGCCTGGGTTTCTGGATCGATCTCGACCATGCGTATGTGCCCTACAAGAACGACTATATCGAGACTGCCTGGTGGGTAGTCAAGCAACTTTGGGATCACAACCTCGTCTACCAGGGACGTCGCGTGGCACCCCATTGCCCCCGATGTGGGACAACGTTGAGCTCTCACGAGGTCTCATTGGGCTACAAGGAGAACACGCCTGACCCTTCCATATACGTAAAGTTTGAGGTTGTGGTCGAGACGGCGCCTGCTGCGATACGCCCGCATCTGGATGGGCCGACGTATCTGCTTGCCTGGACGACGACCCCCTGGACCCTACCGGGGAACACCGGGCTGAGTGTTGCACCTGACGAAGACTATGTTCTCGTGCGCCTTATAGACTCTGGTGAGCACTTCATTTTGGCGGGGCCTCTGGCCGAAGAAGTCATTGGGCAAGCCTATGTGGAGGAGGCTCGTGTCAAAGGTCGGGAACTCCAGTGTTTGCGCTACCGACCCCTTTTTGATCCCTCGGACCGCGGTGTCGAGATTCTAGAATTCGAAGGCGGCGGTTCCGCAGCCTTGCGGCCGGCATTGAGCCTGCCAGAGGAGCTTACTTACCCCGTAGTTCCCGCGGTCTTTGTTTCCATGGAGGAGGGCACTGGCATAGTCCATACTGCGCCCCCGTTTGGCGAGGATGACTATCAGGCGGGTCTGGATAATCTCCTTTATTTTGTTCAACCGGTAACCCTTGCTGGCGAGTTCGTTGATGGGTATCCCTGGTCAGGCAAGTTCGTTAAAAACGCAGACAATGCCATTGTTGAAGATCTCAAGTCCCGAGGCCTCCTGTTCAGAAGGGAGACACTTAAGCATACATACCCCTTCTGTTGGCGCTGTGATTCGCCACTGCTCTACTACGCTAAGAGCTCATGGTATTTAAGAACGACGGCTGTTAAAGAACGACTTCTCTCCGCCAATGAAGAAATCAACTGGTATCCCGAACACATAAAGCATGGGCGCTTTGGCGAGTGGTTGCGGGGTAATGTTGACTGGGCGATCTCGCGAGAGAGATTTTGGGGAACGCCGTGGCCGGTCTGGCGGTGTGATTCATGTCAGGAAGATACGGCTATTGGAGGCCTTGACGATCTTCGTTCGAGGCCCGGGGTCCGAGGGGATAGCAAAACACTTGACTTGCACCGGCCCTACGTGGACCGAGTGACTTTCGACTGTGTGTCCTGCGATGGCACCATGCACCGTTCCCCCGAAGTGATGGACGTCTGGTTCGATTCGGGAATCATGCCCCTTGCCCAGTGGCATTATCCGTTCGAGAACAGGGAGATGATAGAAGGAGGATCCTGGTACCCGGCTGACTTCATTTGTGAAGGAGTGGACCAAACCCGCGGTTGGTTTTATAGCCTCCATGCCGTGGCTACGCTTCTCGAGCCAGTAGAGGGACACGAACTTGGCGCACCGAGCTACCGCAACGTGATCTCTCTAGGCCATATTCTCGATGACAAGGGCGAAAAGATGAGTAAGAGTAAAGGGAATGTCGTTGTGCCTGCTGAGGTCATCGATACGCACGGGGCTGACGCTCTCCGTTGGTATTTGTATTCGGCTGCTCCCCCTGGAAACAGCCGACGTTTCTCTGCTGATCTGGTAGCGGAGTCCGTGCGGAGCTTTCTCCTAACATTGTGGAACACCTACTCCTTCTTTGTTACGTATGCCAACATCGATGACTACGATCCGATGCAGCCGGAAGTCCCGGTAGTCGACCGCCCCGAGTTAGACAGATGGGCGCTGTCCAAACTGCAGACTCTCGTTGCGGATGTCACTAAAGCCCTCGACAGTTTTGACGCGACTGGGGGCGCTCGATTGATCCAGGCTTTCGTTGATGACCTGTCGAATTGGTACGTGCGGCGAAGTCGGCGGCGGTTCTGGAAAAGCGAGAACGACATAGACAAGGAAGCTGCATATCAAACGCTTTACCAGTGCCTAGATGTAGTGACACGCTTATTGGCGCCATTCACTCCGTTTGTGGCGGAGGAGATTTACCAGAACCTCGTTGTGAGGGTGAACGCTAGCGCCCCATCATCTGTACACCTGGCAGACTTCCCAGTTGCCGATAACTCGCTGACGGACCAGGATCTGGCGGGGGCCAATGATTTGGTGATTCGGGCAGTGAGTCTAGGGCGTGCGGCTCGTAACAGATGTCAGATCAAGGTTCGCCAGCCGCTACAGGCAGTTGTGGTGGTTGGGGAGAGCGATATGGACCGGGTTTCGCTGGAACGCCTCGGCCATCACATAAGGGAGGAGCTTAATGTTAAAGAGATTCGGTTCCTCGCCGACGAATCCACTGTGATCTCTTACGAGGTCAAGGGAAACCCTGCTTCCCTCGGGCCCAAATTCGGCAAGGAGATGGGCCAGGTAATGAGTGCTATCGCAGAAGCAGATGCTGTTGATCTTGCTAGACGGGCCAGGGCTGGACGTACCATACAGCTTTTGGGCCATGATCTGGGGCGAGAGGACCTGGATGTCCGGACCAAGGACCTAGAGGGCTATTCGAGTGCTGCCGACAACACATTGACTGTGGCTGTTACCACTGAGATCACGCCCAAGCTTGCAGAAGAGGGACTCTCACGGGAGTTGGTCCACCGAATCCAGAACCTGCGCAGGGAGGCCGGCTTCGATATTGCAGATCGAATTGTGACCTACTATGAGGGTCCGCCAGAGATTGGCTCTGTCTTCGTTAAGCAGGCGGCATACATCTCACAGGAGACGCTCTCAGCGCGTCTTGAGAACGGTATGGCTTCAAGCGACGCCCATCAGGAAACCCTGACAGTCGGTGCCCATCAGGTCACGTTGGGCGTATCTAAAGTGCAGGGGTAGGGCTCACCTCTCCGACCGTTGCTATAATCCGGGTAATTTTTGTTGCCACGCCTGCTGGTTAGAGGCTACGGCGCCCTGGAGAGACCGGTGGCCAAAGAACAATCCGCGCTTATCCCAAGGCGTCCCGTTTTCATGGCTGTAGATGGGCATTCCGTGGTCTACCGTGCCTACTTCGCTCTTGCTGGCGGGCAGCTGAACTTGAGCCTCCCAGCTACGGGCGAGCCTACCGGAGCCGTTTACAACTTCGTCAATATGTTCATCAAGGCTTGGCAGGACGTAGATCCTGATTACTGGGCTATTGCCTTCGATACTCCCAAGCCCACGTTTCGGGATGAGATGTACGATGCGTATAAAGAAGGCCGACCCGAGACCCCTGACGAGTTGAAGAGTCAATTCGGTCGTGTCCGCCAGGTCGTCGCGTCGCTGGGCATGCCCATATTGGAGGTCGACGGTTACGAGGCTGATGATGTTCTCGGGACCCTGGCCGCGCTTGCGACGGATAGGGGCCTGGACACGGTGGTCGTCACTGGCGACACTGACCTCGCCCAGCTCGTGAATCCACATGTACGGCTTCGATTCCAGTCATTTCGTGGCCGAGCCGACACGACTATATACGATGTTGCCAAGGTGCGAGATCGATACGGGATAGAACCGCCGCAGGTCGTAGACTTCAAAGCGCTTACGGGTGACACGTCTGACAATATACCCGGCGTTCCTGGGATAGGTGGCAAGACCGCGACCCTGCTCCTTCAGAAATATGGCAGTGTTCAGGGCATCTACGACCACCTTGATGAAGTTGAAGTGCCACGGATTAAGAAGATCCGTGAGTTGCTCGAAGATAACCGCCAACAACTCAAGATGAGCCGTCGTCTTGTAGAGATCGACACTGACGTTCCGTTAGAGTTCGACTTCGAAGCGGCCCAGACGCATGACTTCGCACGAAGCGACGTCATAGAGACTTTTCGAGAACTCGAGTTCAACAGCCTAATTTCTCGCTTGCCAGGGCAGCCGGAGAGTGCCATGGGAGCTCCCGATGTCTCCGGCGCTGTCGGTGAGGGGGTTGATTATCGTGTTGTCGACGACGACGAGGCGCTCAGCGGCCTACTCGCGGAGATTGAACAGACAGGCAGCTTCGCCCTCGATATTCGGGGCACGAGCCATTTGCCAATGGCAGCCGACATCACCGGGTTTGGCATCTCAATCGACACCGGAAAAGCGGCCTATGTTCCCTGTGGCCATACTGAAGGGAAGCAGATCGCCTACGAAGAGGTATTGAGACGCCTGAAACCCGTTCTAGAGAACGAGGAGATTGAGAAAAGTACCCACAACGGCAAATATGACTCGATCGTCCTCGCACAAAATGGCATCGAGCTCCGAGGCCTAAAGTCGGACGTGACTATTGCCGCATACCTTCTAGGTGCCAAGGCCCTCAGTGTCCAGTCTCAGGCCTTCGCGCGCTTCAGTGCCGAGATTCCCGCCGAGACCGATGTACTGGGCAGCGGCGCCAAGGCCATACGGGTATGCGACGCATCAATTGAAGCAGTGAAGGGCCTTTCTTGTGCACAGGCAGACTTCGCCGGACGCCTTGGTCCTCTTTACAGCAAGGACCTCATTGACCAGGGCATGATTAGGCTCCTGACCGATCTGGAGCTTGAGCTGTTGCCAGTTCTGGCACGCATGGAGCGGCTCGGGGTTTCCATCGATGCCGATATGCTCACCGGCATGGCGCGTGAGATGGCTAGCCATCTCGAGAGCCTCGAGCGGCGGGCCTACGGAGAAGTCGGACACGTCTTTAAAATCAACTCTCCGAAGGAGCTGTCACAGCTTCTCTTTGAGGAGCTCGGGCTCAAAGGGAGAAAGAAGACGAAACAAGGCTACTCTACGGATGCAGGCACTCTGGAGAGCCTTCGAGGGCAACACCCGATCATAGAGAGTGTTCTAGAGTACAGGCAGATTGCGAAACTCAAGTCTACCTATGTTGATGCCCTGCCCGGCATGGTGGATCCCAAGACTGGGAGGGTACACACCAATTACAGTCAAACTACAGCGGCGACGGGTCGGCTGTCATCGAGCGACCCCAATCTCCAGAATATCCCAGTCCGTACGGACTTGGGTAAACATGTGCGTGACGCCTTCATTGCCGAGCCCAAGTCGGGGTGGCTCATGCTGTCTGCCGACTACTCCCAGATCGAGTTGCGTATCCTTGCACACATTACCGAGGATTCCGGCCTAGTGGATGCTTTTAGGCGTGACGAAGATATACACGCGTCGACGGCTTCTCGGGTGTTCGACGTTCCACTGGATCAGGTGACCGGTGACCAACGGCGCTTCGCTAAGGTGGTTAACTTTGGCTTGGCGTACGGTATGGGAGAGTTCGGGCTGGCCAGCCGAGCAGACATTAGTCGTGAGGAAGCAGACGCAATCATGACTGAGTATTTCCGGAAGTACCCTGGGATAGCACAGTATCTTGACGACGCTCGTGTCGCGGTGCGTGAGCAGGGGTACGTTGAGACGCTTTCAGGGAGGCGGCGCTACATTCCCGAGATTAGCGCTCCCAATATCCAGGTACGACTTGCAGGAGAGCGCATGGCCATTAATCATCCCATTCAGGGGACGGCGGCTGATGTGATCAAATTCGGGATGATTAACCTTCAGCGGCGCCTAGATGAATCTAAATTACAGGCTCGTATGCTGCTTCAGGTCCACGATGAGCTGATCTTTGAAGCACCGCCGGAAGAGATGGAGACGCTCACGGGAATCGTGCTCGAAGTTATGCCCGCAGCGATGGAGTTACGAGTACCGCTTAAGGTAGACCTGAAGAAAGGACCTTCCTGGGGGCAAATGGGCTAGTGCGCACTGAGCACAATGAGGCACGTCTGTAGGCCTATCCCAAATCAAGGTTATAGAGCTTGAGCGCGTTTCCTACGAGTACTTTGTAGCGATCATCTTCACTCCAACCTTCAGTCGCTCGGTTGATATACAGCTGGGAGTTTGGATAGGTGCAGGTTGGATGGGGGAAATCTGACTCCCACATGATGTTTTCCACGCCGATGATGTCGCGTTGGTCGGGTCCATTTTTCTCAAACCAGAAATTGACGTAGCACTGGCGGTGGAAGTACTCACTGGGCTTGAGTGGCATTCCGATTCTCGCTAGTGCTTGTTGCTCGTGCTGATGATCCGACACCTCGAGCAGATATGGTACCCAACCGATCCCGCTCTCTGAAGAAACAAACTTAACTTCGGGGAACCGTTCCAAGATGTTGGAAAAGAGGATGGTGCTCATCACTTGAATGTTCGCTGAGATGGTTTTTACGGACCCCTCTGCACTGCCGAAGAGGCGGTGCTGGCCCTCC
Source organism: uncultured Dehalococcoidia bacterium (assembly GCA_964619905.1). GTDB lineage: Bacteria > Chloroflexota > Dehalococcoidia > SHYB01 > SHYB01 > DAOUKH01. The sequence goes on along the minus strand of CAZUGG010000059.1, from coordinate 5,105 downwards.
CAACGACCTGTGTCGGTGATTCCCATGCTGCCCCCAGATCCTATGTGCAGGTTGACTGAAAGTGCTGTTTCCTGTGCGGCAGCCCACAATGGATCCCAATAGGGGTCCGCAATATGGGGATAGCCAAATTGTTGTGGGAAAGCAAACGTTAGCCCGTTCATCCCCATGCTCTTGCCACGGTATGCTTCTTTCACCGCCAGGTTTACGTCCCACATCGGGACCTGGCAAAGTGTGATGAACCGGCCTGGGTAAGGGATGCTCCACTCTTCAACCTGGTAGTCGTTATAAGCCTGTATGGCCTCGATCCGGTAATCTTCTTCAAAGGCGGGATCGCTAAAAGTGTTGCCAGCAACCCCACTTATGTTAGAGAAGAACGTGTGCACGTCTACGCCGTCGGCTTCCATGGCTTTGATACGCTCTGATGGCACGTAGGTGCACACCGGGACTTCGTCCCAAGTTTTGGGATGTACGGTTCTGTCGGGCATCGCTCCGTTTACGGTCCCGATGCCGTTGGGTTGGCGTAGTCGGCCATGAATGTACCAATTGTCCGTTCCATCCTCGTCTCGTCGGAGCTGGGGAATGTCGTCGCCCCATTTCTTCGACATTCTGGATGTCCAGGCGTGCGGCGCCTCTTGCAGATGGTCATCGGTGGATATGACTTGATATTGCATCTCTGCCTCCAGTGCCGGTTCACACGGCCCTAGTAAGGAGCGCCTGGTCCGATATCTTTTGCCTTTGGCATAACTTCACGGGCGAATCTCTCCATGTTCTCGTGGTATACAGGCCATGTCGTTCCCTCGAAACCTAGAGAACAGAATGTGATGCCGTGCTCTACGTATTCCTCGACATCAAGGAGTATTTGATCTGGTGTGCCGTGGAAGTGCTGTCGCTCGTTGTCCGTGATTTTGCTGTCAGTTACTTTTGCCTGGGCGCCGAACACCACTTGGAAATTCTCAGGGCGCTCACGGGTGTCCTTTTGGGACCAGTAGCTTTCCAGATAACCGATCGCGTCTTTCATGCCTTGTAGGTCGAACATGAAAGGATTCCAGCCATCTCCGAGGCTTGCTGCTCTATACAGTGATAATTTGGTTTGTCCTCCGATCCAGACGGGAGGGTGTGGCTTCCGAATTGGTTTTGGCCAGAACCGCATCTCCTTGAACTTCACGAATTCTCCATCATAGGTAGCCTCATCCTGCGTCCATAGTGCTTTCATGGCGCGTATGTAGTCATCGGTCATGGGGCCGCGTGTTTCCCAGGGGATGCCGAGCTGGTCGAACTCCGTCTTCAAATAGCCGACACCCGCTGCCATGATCGCTCTTCCTCCAGTCACCACGTCCAATGTCGCAACCTGCTTGGCTGTGTGAAATGGTGATCGGTAAGGCATGACGTAGACATTTATCACGGGTGTCATTTTCGTTTCGGTGGTCATCCAAGCAAGAAAAGACGCGGGGTCGAACCAGTTTGGCGTTGGAATTGCGTCATGCTGCTTCAGCACGGCTAGGTGGTCCCCCACGTGGAAGGCCCAGAACCCCAAGTCGCCCGCTATCCGAGCGAGGTCCATAATCCATTGTGGCCCTGTGTATTCGGGCCAGCCAGTCACTATCCGGTGCGGATACCCTACCTGAAATTCCACGGGTGACTCCTTTGAGCATCTGAAAGTTCGCGGATTGTAGCATGCCCTTTCAGCCTTGAATTTCGGGCAGTACTCTTATGAATGCCTTGGCTATAATGGCTCGATTGTGAACATTGAGGAGAGGCGTATGGAGTTTGCCAATAAAGTTGTGGTCATTACCGGGGCGGGAAAGGGCATCGGCAAGATCGCTGCTGAAAAGTTTGCTGCCGAAGGGGCCTCCGTAGCTGTGGCGTCTCGAACCGAGGGGGAGATCGACAAGGTTGTGTCGGGCATTCGCGACGCAGGCGGCAAAGCGATTGCTGTGCCAACCGACATTTCCCAACCGGATTCAGTAGAGGGAATGATTGATCAGGTTATTTCCGAGTTCGGCCACATTGACGTGCTCATCAACAATGCGGCTATGCCGGGTCGGCCTGGCCGCTCCGAACTGCATTTGTGGGAAATGGAGCTCGACGACTGGGACTTTGTTTATGGGATCAATGTCAGGGGCACGATGATGTGCAGTAAGTACGCCTTGCCGCACATGATCGAACGCGGGAGTGGAGGCAGCATCATCATCGTGTCGTCTACGGCCGGTCGGCGCGGCATGCCCAAGCGAACTCACTACTGCTCGTCGAAGGCGGCACTCTTTGGACTTACCCAGTCGTTGGCGTGGGACTGCGGTCCCCATAACATACGAGTGAACTGCGTCGTTCCAGGGGCTACGATGACTGAGTTGATCGTGGCCATGTTTGAACGGCATGCTACAGAGCAAGGTCGCAATTACGAGGAGATCGTTAGTCAGAGTGCGGTGACCTCGCCGCAAGGCAAGATCGCGGACCCCGGAGAGGTTGCTGAGCTGATGCTCTATTTGGCTTCCGACAAGGCGAGTGCGATCAACGGGCAGACCATCGACCCTAATTATGGGTCGTTCATGGCATGAATATGAAAAAGGCGACACATATGACTGAAGGCGAGTTCGAAGGCAAAGTGGCAATAGTGACGGGTGGCGGTCGCGGAATAGGTCGAGCGGTGGCTCTCAAGCTGGCAAGTTCGGGAGCGTCGGTGGTTCTCGCTGCAAGGACTTCGGAGCAAGTGAATGCTGTCGCAAAGGAGGTGGGGGCTCTGAATGCCCAAGCACTAGCTGTCCCGACAGACGTTACTATCGAGGCACAGGTTAGGAGCTTGGCGTCCCGCACGATGGAACGATTTGGCCGAGTTGATATCCTGGTCAACAACACGGGTGGAGGAGGTCCGTATAGGGGTCCCCTACTTGAGATGTCGGTCCAGGATTGGGACGATGTCTTCGCGTTGAATTGCAGGAGCGCGTTTCTTTGCTCGCGGGAGTTTGCGCCTCATATGATTCAGGTGGGGGGTGGTGTCATCGTTAACGTTGGTTCAGAAACAGGGCGCCGTCCCACACCCTGGCTTGGGCACTATGGGGCTGCCAAGTTTGCCGTTTGGGGATTAACCCAGACGCTGGCTGCAGAGCTTGGTCCGAAAAATGTTCGCGTCAACGCCGTCTTCCCGGGGGCGATTCGGACTGATGGTCTTGAAGACTACTTTGCGAAGGCCGCGTCTCAGGAGAATATCACTCTAGAGGCGGCACGGAAGAGGATCTCTTCAAAGTCGCCGATGGACCGGCTCCTCGAGGTCGAAGAAATGGCCGAAGTGGTTCACTTCCTATCAAGCGAAGCGTCAAAGAGCCTCGTTGGGGTCATAGTCGACGCCAATGGTGGCGCTCTTATGCGCTAGATCATGTCACGTCTGGCTGGTAAGGTCGCGATTGTCGCTGGGGTAGGACCCGGGATTGGAAGATCGGTGGCCCTCACTTTTGCCCGTGAAGGCGCAGCAGTCGCGCTAGTATCTCGTACACCTGGTCGTCTCGAAGCAGTGGCTTCAGAGATCACCGCGGGGAATGGCAAAGCTCTTGTGGTGCCGGTCGACCTTACAGACGAGGTTAATGTGGAGGCAATGGTTTGTGAAGTGAAATCCACGCTGGGCCGTATAGATGTATTGATGAACAATGGCTCCGTGACTGGGGGCTTGATCCATTTCGTAGACTCTGGGGCCGAGCTTTGGCGTGAAGTCATGGAAGGGGCGCTCGTTTCTGTCACGAACGCGACTAGGAGCGTGGCGAGGGTGATGATCGAGCAGAGGTCAGGCAGTATCATCAACACTTCGTCACTGGAATCCAAAGAACGGTTTGAGGGGCGGGCTCATTACGCGGCGGCCAAAGCAGCGTTGAACAATCTGAGCCACACGCTCTCTTGGGAACTAGGTGGGTATGGTATCCGCGTCAACGCGATTGTAGTTGGAGGGGTGAAAACGGACCCCCCAGCCGCTGGAGCGGTTGAGCGGGCGAACCAGTTAAGGGTCACGATCGAGGAGCTGAATCAGGTTTGGTATGATCGCTCGCCGCTGAAGCGTATGGTGAGACCCCAGGACGTTGCGGATCTAGCGTTATTCCTGGCTTCGGACGAATCGACAGCAATTACTGGGCAGGCGATTAATCTGACTGCTGGGGTGATCCAGCATTAGCTTATTCTGGCCAGGCTCCGGTTTTTTTAAGCCACGCCTGCACGGCTGCATAGAATGCTGGGGGATTGTCCCCGGCGACGGTATGCCCTGCATCCTCGATTGTAACTAATGTGCTGTCCGGGATTGCTTTTTGCACACGTCGCGCTGCCCGGTCGGACCAAATGTCGCTCTGGGATCCGCGCACGAGAAGGGTGGGCATCTTAAGTCGGCGGACGTAACGCCAAAGGTCCTCCGGCTTTCTCGGACCTAGTTGCTTACCGAAGCGCCTATGGTCCCATTTCCAGCCCCAGGTGCCGTCTGGGTATTCACGTAAGTGGTAGGAGAGGCGGTCACGTATCTGTTGCTCTGTTCGTCGAGGATTGTACCGCATTGAGCGCTCAACGAAGCTGTCGAAGCTCGGTAGGCGCTTGACTTTGGTGAAGCGGCGGATCGCTTCGCCGCCCTTGCTGGTGGTCTCAGGGCCAATGTCAACTATCACGAGGCGATGCACTTCTTCAGGATGAATTGCTGCATAGGCATATGCATTCATGCCTCCCATTGACAGACCGACAAGGACGAACTTCTTTAAACCAACCTGCTTGACGAATGAAGTGATGTCTCGCAGGTGGGCGTTGAGCGTGTAGATACATCGCGGCGACCATGAAGTGTCCCCATGGCCGCGTTGGTCGAGGGCAATGACGTGGTAGCTGGATCGCATGTTAAGAGAGAATTCGTCCCAGCTATGGGCTGACTGAGAGCCGCCGTGGAGTAGTAGCACCGGGGGCGCTCCGTGATTTCCCCAGTCGACATAGTGCATGTTCAACGAGCCCACCTTTATGAAGTGGTCGGTGAAGTCCCTGGGTTTGATGGTCATGGCAGGTCTCCGGCTGGATTGCGGCACTCTTCAAAGGTCCATTGCGTAGCGGGAATTGTAGTCTAGAGGCCCGGTCTTGCCGATTCTCCCTTAAGAAGC
>CAZUGG010000058.1:0-9299 GCA_964619905.1 uncultured Dehalococcoidia bacterium | reverse complement strand
AATTAGACTCACATTTCACACCGAGGTTTGGCACTAAGTTACTGCGCTTTCCATGAACCTTAGGAGGAGCACCCGTAAACATAGAACTGAAGCAGGTCACGGTCCGAGCTGGATAAACCGTAGAGACATCGATAAACTCGGTGCCCTCTCGCCGGAGGCGGTCAATGCATGGAGTTTCGGCCTCTATAAGACGATCGGCGCGACAACCATCGATGATGATGGCTATAAATTTTTTGCTTAAAGCTTTACTCGGCTTTTTCCAGGGCTTGGTCAGTACGGACGGCGTCACTGGAACCCAGTTGAAGAACCATTGATGTATCAAAACAGCGCTAATACCAATGCCCGCAATGGATGCCTCGACAACACCCACCCGTGCCAAACTTAGGTCAGCAACCAGGTATTGGAAAAGAAATATCAGTATTAAAGATTTGGGGACTTGTTCTAGGAAATTTCCACTTGTGGGGTCCGGATTCTCCAGAACAAGGCGCCAGAATCGAGTGAAATTAGTCCACGGAGTCCCAATGCGCATGTGGTAATAAACCGTGCCCCACAGCAGGATAGTGAAAACCAGATATAGACCTATCACCAGAGCAGCAGCTATAGGGTCGAACAGACCGAGTACGAGAATAAAAACAGCCAAATAGATCCACAGCGTGGTCCTTAGTGCTAACGGAAAGTCATAGCGATAGAAAATTGCGATTAAAGGCACCAGCGCTAAAAATGACAGACCGGCACGCCCCCAGTAGCTTGCATCCAGTGCGTGGGGAATACTCAGGACTAACGCAATAAACCCCACGAATACGATCGTGAACGGTTTACCTTCATTCAGGACATTCCAAGATCGTGCAGCGATGACCTCAAACCTGGATGCTTCCTTCACATCCGATCGTGTGCCCCGAAACTTGCGTAGAAGATCGAATGAGATCGAGTCTTTAAGTTCCGCTAAGCCGAAAACCAACCCGACCGTCAGCGAGTAACTGTACTTAAGCCCATGCGTAACCACCGCCAACACAATGGCGTCTTGCGCCGATACGCCATAGACCGCGCGGCCACCCGCCATTGCGGCCTCGTAAACACCAATGCCTCCAGGTGTAAGCCCAAAAGTTTGGAACAGGATCGTGCAAGCGGTCACCGCTACGGCGGCGTGAAACGCAAGCTCTATCCCAAGTGCATCCGCGGCCAGATACAGAACCCCGGCTTCGGCCACCCAAGAAGGCAACGCCCACATCATTGCCTTAATTGCTTGCCCTGGGCCCACTGCTCGAAGCCCCTCGCCAAGTGAGACGCATACCCGGCCCAAGGCCCCAGGCAGGATTGGTCGCCCAGAGCTTCGAAGCAAAACCAGGAAACCACCGGCCAACACAACAACCGCCGCGGGTGCGGCAAGGGCTTGTACAGTCGGCCCCACGTCGGAACTCGCCCAAGGGAGCAAGACAAGAGCCAAACCCAGCAGGATTGCAAAGTCGCACAGCCGAGCCAGGACCGTCATGCTACTTGATTCCACTGCTGAGACGCCGTGCCGACAGAGAAGCACCGGTCGGGCTAACTCGCCGGCCTTGAAAGGCAATACGTGGTTAATAAACAAAGCAGCCTGGAGGATCCGAAATAACTTAACGATAGAGACGGGCGACGACAGAAGCGCCTTCCAAGCGAAGGCTCGGAGGAGAAACGCCAGCGTGAACACGCCCACCATCGGCCCCAAAATTTCTGGCCGAGAACGCACCCGATCTATCCCAGCACCCAGTTCCGTCAAATCAATCGTTGCCACTACAAAAGCAAACGCCGCGGCGGTCACCGCGACGCCCCCAATAAGACGGACTGCCCCAACTTGACGAGCTAGAAAACGGAGCTTGCCTGCCAAAAGTCCAATATGTATGTGATTCACCAAAGCGGAAAGCCCTGTCATGCCGATGGCAAGCTAATGTTTCGTACTATACACATAGTTATTTTCTATGTATACACATATTCTTTTCACTAGCTTGACCTATACGAAAATTTCAGGCCCTCTTTATGCATACGGCATGCGTAAGTTAATTGCAGGAAAGCGGCTATGTCACGCGCCTAGGTAGAGCGAAGCGGAGAACGGCGATTTGCGGAATTAAACCAGAACCAAACCGGGGGGGAGCACCCGCACCCAACGATCTCAACTGCCCCCTCTGGGCAAATCTGAGTCATACAGAACAACTTCGCAGGACCTTCAACCCCGGGAAGCTGTTATAACCTGCACCAGGTTCGGCTTCGTCAGCTTATAGATCTGTGTGATCTGCTATTTCAGCACGCCAACATCTCGGAGGAGAGCCAGAGTTCCCTTAAGGTCCGATATTTCGCCAAGATCGATGTCAGGCGGGTCCAGAGTGCTCAAGGGCGGAATACCTGTCTGCGTCGTCACGCCCTCTACAAGAGGAAACTCAAAGGTTTCGTTCGCAAAATAATTTTGGGACTCCGATGTCAGAAGAAATTGAACGAATTTTTCTGCGAGCGGCTTATTATCTGACTGCGAGATAATTCCTACCCCAGCGACATTCACCATCCCGCCAGGATCGCCACCCCGGATGTAATGATTCCGCGCACCAAAGTCTTCCCCCTTTTCATTTAAGAAGCGGTGGAGATAGTAGTGATTCACAAATCCGACTTCGATTTCCCCTTCAGCTGCAGCGCGTACGGTCGTAAGGTTGTTAGGGAAAATGACGGGGTCATTAGCCAGAATCCCCTCAAGCCATCCACGCGCCTCAGACTCGCCAAGCTGTACTCGTAATGCCGTCACAAAGGCCTGAAACGAACCGTTCGTTGGAGCCCAACCAATACGGCCCCTCCACTCTGGATCAGTAAATCCTAAGATCGAGTCTGGAAGATCCGTATCAGGATTGATTGCATCGACGTTGTAAATGATAGTCCTGGCTCGTCCCGAGGTACCTAGCCAGAGCCCATCAGGAGAACGGAATCGACGATCTACCTGTTGCAACAATTCTTCGTCCAAAGGAACAAGCACTTCTTCCTGAGCAAGTGCACCCAAAGCACCGGCATCTTGGAGGTACACCACGTCCGCAGGAGTATTTCCCCCTTCCTCGAGCACCGTTGCAGCAATCCCCGCAGTGCTCGCATATCTCACCCGTATCTTTACCTCATTTTTCTCGGCAAACTTCTCAAGCAACGGTCCAACAAGATGCTGATTCCGGCCCGAATAGACCGTAAGCACATTCGAGTCGTCCCCTTTGCATGAAACTACGACTAAGACGAGTCCCAAAGCGCACACTGCCAAAGTCCCAAACCGTTTCCAGAGCTTGCCAAATCTCATGATTGCTCAACCTTCATCTTGTTTTATGTCTGTACGTATCTATTCGTTATGTGCACACACACTCACAGGGATAATATCCGCCTAATTTCTCCCCGTCAAGGAGTCGCCATCATGTAGATAGCGACTCAGAACACCAATAAGTAACGTTTGCCGCTCGGTTGGAGAATAATCGTCCAGATCACAAAACTGCTTTTCCGCCTCCCACAAAAGGGGCTCACATTAATAGCGGACCGGGAGGGTGGCGCTCCCGGTCCGCCCTGGAGTTTCTGGCGCCTATGAGCACCAGTGAATATGGCCACCGGTACTACTCCAAACCCTAAGGTTTTTTGTGACGGCACCTGGCAGGAAAACCAAGGAGGAGAGTGAAGTTGTCCCTAGGGCAAGGAGTACTATTGTTCAAATCTAAAACTTCGAATTTTGGAACACTAAGATGTTCAAGCGGCGTTTCGTCTAAAGCTTTTTATTCCGAAGACGGTTGTCCAGTCTCGCCGGGCAGTGATAATCCCTCAATCGCACCTTTGAAAACTTCAGGGACCGGCGGAGCCCCATCGGGTTTGTGCCGTTCTCCCTCGACATCTTTGGAACAGTCCAGCGTTTCCTGGAAATCTGCCATCACCAACGGGACCCCAAGTTGCTCGCCAAGCCCAATCCCAACCGCCGCCGGCAGTGTTACGTAGCGTTCGCCTGCCTCGGCGTTCATGACTAGCGTTGCCACGACGCAGTTTTCGCACCCGCGATGATCGCTTTGGGAATCCACTTCCCATTCCATCGCTGGCCGGATCACAACTTTGGGCGGGGTGGCACCCAAAGACCGAGCGCACTTCATGAAAAGCTCAATATGTGGGCAGCGGGACTTCTCACCCAACCCCAACTCTTGCACGGACCTAGCCATCTGGGCTATGGGGATCCGAATGGTCACGCATTCATCACCTTGCGGGGGCTGCAAATGAAAGACCCCCTCTCCCTTTTCGGCGTTCAAAACAACTTTACTCAACTTAACTTGAAGCATTAAAAGTCCACCACTTAATGTGTATCATTACTATATTACTATGTGTATACACAGTATTAAGTCTTCGGTAGCCTAATTGCGCACCTGCCCGGTGTCAAGAGCTATGGGAAGCGCTTGGGCTGACAGACGCCAGCGTCATCAGGTGGCATCAACTACAAAAGGTATGCGGCTCAGCCAACGTCGTTATTGAGCCCAGCTTCCGAAATGGATTTTTCCGTTCAACGACGCTCACGATCAGATTCGTGAACTGAACGATGGCGCATGCTCAGGACCGTCTTTGGCCGGTCAGCCGTTTACGGGAAAGCGGACTGCCAATTCAAGCAATCAAGCTTAACTACACCATCATCGGGAATGCACAGAGGAATAATTTACTTCGACTTACACATTGGCGGATCTGGCGACCGGTTCCAAGGCATGGGAGTCCGTGAACCCTTCTCGGCCTCTACGCCACCCATCCGCACTTGTACATCTCGGAGCTTTTCGAGGAGATCCATATCGAGCCGGGCTTCGTCCAGATTTGGGTCTATCCAACCAACAAAGAAGATGTCACTAGAGATCCAGTAAGTGACCATGCTCCCGGCTTCGCCGGTCGGGCTAACTTGCTCGTCAATTTCGTTTTGGAATTCGTTCCTTGCGTCAGTGCAGGAGGAGCAAAAATAGATACCAGGGTCCTGCACGTTGAACTCAAACTTCTCCGATGCGAAGAAGGAATGGAAGACTCCAGTAGCCTGAAGCCATCTCACGCCCCAGGCCGACGTGTATTGATCCCCGTTATACCCGACCACTACCGGGAGCGCGTAATCATGCTTCGTTCCGGAACCACGCCCGACGTCGTAGCCTTTTGCCGACAATACGTCGTAGGCCTTCCATGTTAGGTCGCGGTCGTTATTCCGATTTTGTTTGTAGCGAGCGTGGGCGGTGGTTGGGCTCTGTCCCTCCACGTAGCGCTTACCATCGGCCGCTTCACTCGGCAGAAGCCTGTCCGAGAGTGACCTCAAATATTCGATCAAACTGAATCCTGAGGCTCTAATTTCCGCTGGCTCCCTCGGGAGGCATTCGGAGAAGCTGTCGTATCCTTTGATCCTGGCTGTTACTTCTTCGATTATTCTCCGTGGCCCATCAGGGTCCGTTTGGTGCTGGCCAAACCGATCTCCCGGCTCTCCAATAACCCCAAAGCCACCCGTAGTGTTTTGCTCGTGATGATAATCAAATTCCGGTTGTCGGGCGCTTGGCACTGCATCCGGCGCGGGACTTCTTTCCCCATTCCGCCGATAGAGACCCCAATCAGGGTATCTCCGTTGTCCCAGCGAATTCTCGGTGTAGTAATTTAGATCCGCCCAAGCGAAGACTTCAGCCCAGGCAACCGCAGCAAGGTTAGGGAGACACCCGGCAAAATTCGTATCCTCCGCGAACAGCGCGTAGTTTGGCAGGATACGCTTTTCGTGATCGTGCACGATGAACCTAGAAGTCTCTTCCCACGCAGCGTTCCCAACTGGCCGAACCATTGAAGTCTTGGACTTCACAGATGCTCTTGCATCAAGAGCGAACCGTAGGGTTTCTTTCTCTCCTGATTCATACTCTATGGCAACCGAAAACTTCCCTTGGTCATCGCCCAGTTTCTTTCCGCAGGTAGACCCTGCGGGGGAAATAGCCAGCCGCGAGATTCCACCACTAGGAGCTGGGGCTTGCACCTTCACCAACTCGTTTCCCGGCCCGCTAACTTTAAAGTTTTTTACCGACCCCAAAAGGGCAACTGTTGACTCAGCGCAAGGGCTAAGGCCCCGCCCTTTCTCCTCAAATTCGCGTTCGATAGCCCATTCATCCTTAGCTGCGCGAGCAGCTTGGGCCATCATCGGGCCCCGGGCCTTCAGCCAACCGGCTTTTAATTGATCCCAAGACCCCCACGCCCCAAACGTCGTCTTATCTTCCCTTGGCTTCCCCGCTATTTCGACATAGCCTGCCTTCGGGTCGTTAACAGCGCTCTCTCGAGTCACCTTGATCCGGGCAGTGTCTTTCAGGAATGCTGGATCCATCTCGACGGGCTTGGAGGGAAGATTGCCCCAGAGACCAGCGAGCTCCCCTTCCGGAGTTTCGATGGCGTAATTGAGGTACCCCAGCCGATAAATCTTGCCGGGGTCGAGGCCTTGGAACTTGGCAAGAGCTCTCAGCCGCTCAGAGAACGTGATCGGCGCATTTGCACTCCACTCGACGATGGGTGAATCGTGATCTCCCAACGACACGACGACACTACCCGTTGGCTTGACTGCAATTTCCAAATGGGTTGGCTCGGCCACGCCCGGCGTATACAAAGGCACTGCCGTCTCAGCCAGGACCGGCAGTCGCCACCAAGGTTCTGCGACCGTCCCCTGAACATCTAGGATGAGCGTCGCTACTCGACGTCTGATGTTCTTGGGCACATCTTGCAAATCCATGTCGTGCGCATCTGCGCTAGGGCCGCTCTCCTTACGAGGTCGCTTCTTTTCAGCTTCGCCCTTCCGCTCTTCCGCTTTACCATCGGTCGCAGGAGCCGCGGCCGCGTCTCCATTCGCCTGTCCAGTTTTGGAATCGGAAGAGGACTCGCACCCAGCAATCACCAATATGAAAATCAGACAGAGCGCAAGTATTCGGTACATAAGGTTCGTTCCCCTAAGAGATATTGTTCTTCTCGGTTCGGCCAACCGCACCCATTTTATACCGCTCAGTTGTTAAAACACTAAATCCAACGTTTACGACGACCGCCATCGGTCAATACCCATACCGACGCTACGAGACAGTGGCTGATTCATTCTGGAATTGGGGAATGACCTTAGTCCCAAACAGTTCGATAGCCCGTAAGACTTTTTCTTGGGGCAGTCCTGGATAGCCAAAGAAGCCGAATATGTGCTCGACACCCTTCTCCTCAAGATCGTGAAGCTGTTCGGCAATGGACTCCGGTGTCCCTTGGAGCCCCCGTTGATCCAAGGCTGCCTGCCTATCCTTGTCGCGATTGGCCCAACTCTCGTAACCAGGGGGAAGCTCTCCATCCTTATCTTTCGGGGAACCGACTTTGGCAAGGATGTCCATGTTGAAGTCCTCAAGCCCTGCCGCATCCTCTAACGCCTCCTCCATTGTCGGAGCCACATAAATGTGGCTCATCGATACTGGCACGTCTATTCCGGCCTGATCATGGCCATATTCGTCCATTTTGCTACGCCAAAGCTTGATAGCATCAGGCACCTTACCTAACGTCGCTGTCGGTCCTCCCAAGATGATGGGGAGGCCTCGGCCTGCAGCGAAATCAACACTCGCAGGGGTCGTACTAACGGCCAAATACACTGGTGGATGAGGCTGTTGCAATGGGCGCGGAAGGATCTGCAAGTCGTCCACATTCGTGTACTTCCCGTGATAAGTGCGGCGGTCGCTCGGCCAAGCGTTCAGGATGACATCCACCCCCACCTGGAATCGGGCCCTCCCCTCGTCCATGTCGACACCTAGGCCATTGAACTCTTGCCTCTGGTAACCACTGCCCAGGCCCAGGTCCTAAGTACCTCCTCTTAGCACATCCAACATTGCGGACTCTTCAGCGACTTGAACAGGATTGTGGAGGGGTACCACCACTACTGCCGTGCCGATACGGATACGTTTAGTACGAGCAGCTACGGCACCAGCGAAGGGCCAGACCGATCCCAGCAAACCATATGGCGAGAAGTGATGCTCGCCGAGCCAAACCCCATCAAACCCCAGCTCGTCAGCTAAGCCAATCTGCTCCAGAGCCTCGTTGATGGTCTGCTCCTGGGTGAGATTCCGGTGCCATTGGCAGATATAAAATAACCCGAATTTCATGGTTCACCTCTTGTTGGATGTGCTACTAGAGCTGCAGGGCTGCTAATCGTCGCAGAGACCCGACAAACCCTCCGATTGGGCACGAAGCGGGAGGCTTGGCCTTCCCCGGATTCAAGTGTTACGGCAAGTCCTTGTTGAAAACAGGCTTTCGCTTCTCCACAAACGAAGCCTGACCCTCACGCGCGTCCGGGTGGTGGTCGGAAATCGCTGTCTTCGAGGCAATGTCATCCAGTGCCTGCTGAAATGTGTATTCCGCCGCACTGTAGATTGCCCGCTTTATGAGCCGCATCGCCACCTGGGGACCGTCGCTCAACTCTTGAGCGAACGCAAGAGCCCGGTCCATCAGCTCTTCCGGAGGCGTTACTTCGGAGACGAGCCCCAGTTCTAGCGCCTCGGTGGCAGTTACAATCCGATTACGCATTATGAAGTCCATGGCTTTCGCCACGCCCAAGTGCTGGACGAGAAGGTAGTGCCCCCCCTCATCGGGCTGTAGCCCAAAACGGAGCGTTCCACTCCCCAACTGAGCGTCGCTTGCCGCAATACGAAAGTCACAGGCAAGAGCCAGCGATAACCCCGACTGGATCGCAAAGCCATTTATCGCAGCCACGCTGAGTTTGTCCAAATTGCGGACGGCAAGTTGAACCGGTTGCGAAAAGGTTCGCAATGACCCGTACGAGGTGATCGGTTTACGATCACCCACAGGGATGTCAGGCAACCGCCCACTGGCGTCCTCTCGAGATTTCCCGGAAATGTCGTCACCAGCGGAAAACGCACGACCCGACCCCGCGAACAGAACGACGCGGACCGCGTCGTCCATCTGCGCCTGCTGCAGTGTCTCCACAAGGTCGCGTTTTAACGGGTGGGTCATCGAGTTCATGCGCTCAGGCTCATCGAAAGTAATGAGGAGAATTCTTTGTCGTTCGATCTCTGCAGTGAATCCGTTGAAATGTCCCGTGTCCATATCGCGCGCTCCCTCTCGGTGTCAGTGCCGCGTCATTGTAGCGAACAGACTACTGCCCTCAACTACAGCCCTAGCCAGGTCTATAATGCCGCCCCTCGCGATGACTATGGAGAGGAATGCGTCATGGCCAAACAAAGGATAAGCCCGGCCAAGACTGACCCGGCACGAGACGACCTCATCGAACGTGCTCGGTCACTCGCCCCGAAGCTAGC
>CAZUGG010000057.1:0-6076 GCA_964619905.1 uncultured Dehalococcoidia bacterium | reverse complement strand
CGACTTCGAAAGATGAAATTCCCGGTTGTTATCTCATTCCGGAAACTCTTCCCTTGTTGAGCGATGCCGAAAGGGAGCTTCTTGCGTGTCGTCGTCTGTACGTTCTCGAAATTGACGAAGATGCCTTGTGCTGTCTCAGGTCGTAGAAATGCTACGGCAGCATCCTCCTCCACTGGACCGACGTGAGTCTTGAACATCAGATTGAACATACGGGCCTCGGTCAGGTCCGATGAGCTGCAGCTTGGGCAGGAGATTTTTCCGTTGACGTTTGGGGTGGTAGGGTCGTCCGCTCTAAACCGATGCCGACAGTTCTTACAATCGACCAGTGGGTCCGAGAAACCCTGGATGTGCCCTGAAGCCTCCCAGACTTTGGGATGCATGAGGATTGCCGAGTCCAGTCCCACTATGTCGTTGCGCTCTTGGACCATCGCACGCCACCAGGAGTCCTTAACGTTGCGTTTGAGCTGAACACCCAATGGTCCGTAGTCCCACGTGGATCCCATACCACCGTAAATCTCGCTTGATTGGAAGATGAATCCGCGGCGCTTGGCCAAAGAGGCGAGCTTCTCAAGTGTGACTGGACCGGGTTGAGGCGTAGTGGTCAACAGGGCCCTCCGAAGGCGAAATCGATTAGATGCACTCGGGATATCCTATCAGGGCATGGGAATGGGGCGAAAGGATGTACCTGGAAACACACTGCCCATGGAGGCCAATACCGCGAGTCACCGCGGTCTTACTTACAAGAGCTACAATTGGTCCAAGCGCCGTCCAAGCAGGTGAATTACAGGGCGGTTGGAGGCTTCATGAAGAGCATTGTCATTGCCGGTCCCGCGCGGACTGCAATCGGGAGATTCAATGGTGCATTCAGCGACACGCCGGCCACCAAGCTCGGTTCGCAATCGATCAAGGGGAGTCTTGAACGCGCTGGGATTGATACAGAAGCCGTTGATTACACAGTGATGGGTAACGTCCTTTCAGCTGGACTCGGTCAGGCACCGGCGCGTCAGGCTGCCATTGGTGCTGGGATACCCGCCTCGGCGTCTGCTATGACGATCAATAAGGTTTGTGCGTCGGGCATGCAGTCCATCGTCATCGCGGCACAGGCGATCCAATGTGATGATGCCGGAGTTGTTGTTGCCGGCGGGATGGAGAATATGTCGCGGTCGCCTCACATGATTGTTAATAGCCGCACTGGTCTTCGCATGGGCGACGCGACTGTAATGGACCATATGCTTGCAGATGGACTGTGGTGTCCCTTTGAGAACCGCCATATGGGTGACTCCGCTGAGGCTATTGCAGAGAAGTATGCGATTAGTCGGACTGAGCAGGATTCCTTTGCAGTACGTAGCCATCAACATGCCCTTGGTGCGGCGGGAGAGGGGGTGGTCGAGGACGAAATTGTCCCCGTCCACATACTGAAACGTAGCGAGACGGTTACTGTCGTACGTGACGAAGGTCCGCGTGAGGGCACATCGCCTGAGACGCTTGGCAAATTGCGGCCGGCCTTTCCCCCGGGTGAGACTGTCACGGCAGGCAATGCTTCCCAGATTAGCGATGGCGCTGCAACTGTCGTTGTGATGGACGAGGCCAAAGCCAAAGAGCATGGTGCCAAACCGGTGGTACGCATCATCGGTTATGCGCATGCGGCACTGGAACCTGCGTGGCTCTTTGACGCCCCTAGTTTGGCTACGAAGCGACTCCTCAAAAAGACTGGCACTAAACTGGAGGTCTACGGGCTGATCGAGGTTAACGAAGCCTTTGCAGCTCAGGTTCTTGCTAACGGCAACGTGCTCGGATGGGACTGGGGAAGGGTCAACGTTCGCGGTGGTGCTGTAGCTCTTGGGCATCCCGTTGGTGCCAGCGGGGCTCGGATCATGGTGACCCTGCTGCATGCCATGGCTGAACGTGGTGTGGATAAAGGGATTGGTGTGGTTTGTCATGGGGGTGGTGGGGCCGTCGCGATGGCCGTCGAAGCAGTCTGAACTCAAAGCTTGCCGACCTGTTACGGCGTTGCTGACGACCGGCACTTGGGTTTGACTGCTGGCAAGCTGCGAGGGTTCGTCAGCTAACCAGCTGTCAAATGAATGAAGGGAAAACCTATGGTTCCCAAAGAGACAAGTAGCATTGAGGATGAATTAGGAGTACTTCTTGGAGCCTGTGGTAAGACTATTGCCACAGCCGAGTCGACGACGGGAGGCTACATCGGGCATCTTATCAATAATGTGCCCGGCAGCTCGAAATATTATGTTGGGAGCGTGGTTGCCTATCACACTCGGCTTAAACAATCGTTGCTCAACGTGCCCGAGGTTATTTTGAAAGCCGTAGGCTCTGTTAGTGCGCAGGCGGTCTTGGCGATGGCCCAGAACGTCCGAGAGGTTATGGGGACAGACATTGGGGTAAGCGAATCGGGCATCGCCGGTCCGACTGGTGGTAATGCAGAGAAGCCACTGGGCACGGTGTTCGTCGCGATCTCAACCCGCGATGGCTACGAATTGGTTGAGAGATATGTCTTCAACCATGGAAGAATGGAATTCAAAGTCAAGACTGCTGAGGCTGTCCTGGATCTTGTCCGTCATTACCTAGCTAGAGATCGGAGCGGCTGAGGGGGAACGTCGTTCGAGACCAAGCTTGAGCTGTCGATTTCAGCGATCAAGATTGGCGAGGAAACGCTCGCTCCATACAGCCGAGGTATTTGTGCTGACGTCTGCGTTTAGGATGCTCCAGCGCGCTTGGCGCTCCTTCAGCGGCATTTTCATCGCTTCGCTTATCGAACGTGCAGTGGCGGGAAGATCGTAAGGGTTGACTATCAGAGCTTGCTTCATCGTTTCTGCAGCACCACAGAATTTGGAGAGCACAACGACGCCAGGGTCTTTTTCGTCTTGGGAAGCAACGAACTCCTTTGCGACCAAATTCATGCCATCTCTAAGCGGTGTAACCAGGCAGACATCGGTCCTACGAAAAATGGCGGCAAGTTCGTCTTGAGCATAGGCCCTGTATAGGTAGTTGAGAGGTACCCAATCCGCGGTGGCGAAACGCCCATTAATCTGGCCGACCAGTTGCTCAACTCGTGCCTTTTCTTCCTTGTAATGTGGCACTTCGGCTCGGGAAGGGGCGGAGATTTGGATCATGGTCACCTTTTCCCGGAGCTCTTTGTGCTGTTCAAGGAGCTTTTCGAACGAAAGTAGTCGCTCGGGCACGCCCTTTGTATAGTCGAGTCGATCTACCCCAAGCACAACCTTTTGGTTCGGTGAGATGCGTTGAAGGAGCCGGCTAGGTTCCCTGTCTTCGTCATGCTCGCCCCATGACTGAAACGCCTTTGGGTCAATACCGATCGGGTGCATGGAGACACGCGCCCTATGTTCTCTGCTGACGAAGGCATCTCCTTCCAGTGTGCCTTCAAGTTCGGTGCTCATTGAGTCAAGAAGGTTGTCAGCGTACCTTTGCGCGTGAACTCCAACGAGGTCGAACGATGCGAGGCCGTCCAGGATAGCGTGTCCCCAGGGAAGCATAGTGAAGATCTCAGCAGATGGAAAAGGAACATGCAGGAAGAAACCTATGCGGTTCTTCCAACCCAGTTTCCGCAATTCTCTCCCTAAGAGGAACAGGTGGAAATCGTGGATCCAGAGAATGTCGTCGGGCTTCAGTAGGGAAAGTAAGGCTTCGGCAAAGCGCTTGTTCACTTCGTGATAAGCGTCGAAGGCTGATTGGTTGAAGCTAACCCTTTCCGGGAAGCTATGGAGGAGGGGCCATAGGGTTTGGTTGGAGAAGCTTGAGTAATAAAGTCGGTTCTCGCGTCTTGTTAGGTCCAGCGTCGCGATGGTGAGCCTATCGAATGTTTCCGAATTGGGCCTGTTTGAGATTTCGTCTTTAACGTCTCCGCTCCACCCGAACCACAGCGTTTCTCGTGTCTCTACTGCAGGTCGGACTGCAGTGACTAGGCCCCCTAAAGCTGTCCGAGAGTGGCGCGTTTTGGTTGGCCCGAGCATCGCTTTGGGGGGCACCCTGTTTGAGACGACAACGAGTCTACGGTCAGACTTCATGGCATGTTCTCTACGGCCGCTATCCAGCGGTCGAGGAAATCGATTAGCCCCTCGGGAGGCCTCACCCAGGCGTTTGCTGCTGTCGGCCGCCATTCATCTCGGACCAAGACGCCTAAGGCTTTTTGGGGCAACGATCTGAAAGCATCTTCGTCTGTTACATCGTCTCCAAGATAAGCAACGAGGGTGTTTTTGGGGGAGTGCTTGATAATATCGTGTATCGCTGTGCCTTTGCTCCGGCCCGGGACTCTGAGCTCTAGGCCCTCGTCAAAGGGGTGTATTTCCAGGTTATAGTCAGCGGCTATAGGAGTCCAAGCTTCCATCGTGATAAGTTTCCTGCCCGCCGCTTCGGCCCTAGGTTCACCCCTCCAATGTACTGCTACACTCGCCGGCTTCAACTCGGCCGCCGCCATTGGGAGGAGTTTAGCGACGCGCGTTCGAGCCTTGGCGAGCCCCTGACATGCGGTCGTCGGCAAGCGGAAGTTGTGCCTTTTCCCGTTGTGATCGAGATGCTCCCATCCGTGGGAGGCCCAGAGTTCAGGCAAAGGATTTATGGTCAACAGTGTGAGAAGGTCATCGAGGGAACGCCCACTTATCATCACGATCCTGGGCTGTCCTCCCTCGATCAATCGTGTGATTCGCTCTCGTATTCCGGGATACGGGGTTGCGTTCAGTCGCTCAACGCGAAAAGGCGCCAACGTGCCATCGTAATCAAGGACAAGGACGCGACTCTTGGCCTGCGCTAGACGACTGTAGAAAGTTGGGCTAGGAGCTGCCAGGTCCGATTGGTTCAGCGCCATGGATTCTCCCTTAGGGCCAAAGGGGCAAACGGCGTCTGGCCTCCGGAGGTGGGTTCGTCCAGAAGGAAAAACTTTAATCCGGTGCGCCGCGATTATAGCAAAGCTTTAGGCTTCGCTTACGAGTCGCGCTTTCCATATGGAGACGTTGCGCTGCCTTAGTGTTAGCAGTGATGGTGTCCATCGGGGCCTGGAAACGATCGAGTGCAACCGTATTTGTTTGGTTGCTCGAGGCTGTGGGGCATCGGGTTATGGCTATCTTGGCCAATCAACAACGGGAGCAAGCTTGGAAGAGTTGCATCGCTTGTATAGTCGGCATTGAAGACGTGGAAATGTTTAAAGCTGCATCTGGGGGGGGGGTTTTGTTGGACAACTAGTTGTAGAATGCGGCGTTTGCTACTGAATGCACTCAATACAATTACTTGATCAAGGCAATTAAATGTACGTAGTCCAAGGTCTCCAAAATCGTTCTCTGTCCGAATACCACGACCTTCTAGACGAAAGTCTGATTGAAGAGATTCGTGCACTTGCGGAGCCTTTAAAGGGCGTCCGTGTGGCGCATGTCAACGCTACCCAGTCCGGTGGCGGTGTCGCGGAAATAATGCATTCCATCATTCCCCTATACCGAGATCTGGGAATCGATGCTTCTTGGCTCGTGTTGGACGGTGAGCCGGATTTCTTTGACGTGACCAAAGCGATGCACAATGCTCTCCAGGGCCAGTCTCACGAATTTACCGAGCAAGAATGGGACACTTATCTTCGGGTCAATAAACAGAACGCAGAGGATTTAGACGGCCAGTTCGACGTCATGTTTGTACACGATCCTCAGCCTGCAGCAATCCGTCGGTTCAGGCCTAGTGCTGCCTCAAAATGGATTTGGCGCAGCCATATCGATACGTCGGCACCTAACATTCAGGCCTGGGACTTTATCATCGAGCAGGTGGCGGGCTACGACGCTGCGATCTTCAGCCTCGATGACTTTGTGGGGTCGGGGCTAGAAGTGGCTCACTTGGCGATTATGCCTCCCGCGATTGACCCCTTCGTACCCAAGAACCGTAGTTATTCGCACAAAGTGGCTTCTGAGGTCGGAGCTTCTCATGGGGTAGACATAAATAAGCCGTTTGTAAGCCAAATCTCGCGCTTCGATCCATGGAAAGACCCGATTGGCGTTATCGAGTGTTTTCGGCTCCTGCAGCCCAAGTTCCCCGACCTACAACTGTGCATGCTGGGTAACTTTGCATC
>CAZUGG010000056.1:0-5038 GCA_964619905.1 uncultured Dehalococcoidia bacterium | reverse complement strand
AAGAGCATACCCGGGAACCATGAGGGGTGGGCGGGACACCGGCATTCAGTGGGTTCAGGAACCGAGGGATCAAGGCGAGATTGTCAGGCAATACACTAAGCATGACCACCGGTTGGAACATCTGGATAATCCCGGTCTAATGGTGAGTCGGTAGCTGCAAGTCGCTATGAGCGAACCCCATGGACCGGTGTACCTCACGGTGCCACGTGAGGTCGCAATGCAACCCATGCCGGGCACAACACGGTTTCCAACCAGAGATCAACTCGGCATTGCACGGCCCGCATGGCCTGACCCTAAAGACGCCAAAACCGCAGCCGAATGGCTCATCAAAGCAGATAATCCCTGCATTTGTGTAGCTAAATCAGGCCGAAACCCAGAATCAGTGGCTTCTCTGGTCCAGTTGGCTGAGTTACTAGCACTGCCCGTTATGGAAAGTGGGACAGACAAGATGAATTTCCCCACTACCCACCCGCTTTACGGAACCGGTCCAAATGCTAGGGACGCTGATGCTCTCCTGGTGATTGAATCTCCCGTTGCTTTCACGCCCGGTAGAAGCGCACCTAAGGCTCAAGCCAAAATTATCTGGGTAGACGTAGACCCGGTGCAGGCTCGTTACAAGACCATGGAGCATCGTGCGGACATGTGGTTGCCCGTCAGTGCTACTGGCGCGCTCCAGGCCATCTATAAAGCTGCAACCCACCTATTAACCAAGGGCGACTTAAGTCGGATTGAAGACCGCCGGGCCCGATTAATTCAGCGCAAGTTGGAGATGACTAAACAAAACGAAGATCTCGCGGCAGTAGCAAGTAAACGAAAACCTCTCCACCCGAGGTGGGTAGCCTACCAGTTAGGCCAGATCTTGGAACCCAACGCCATCCTGTTAGACGATGCCCTTAGTAACACCCCATTTGTACAGGCATATCATAACCGCGAGCAACCCAGCACTTACTTCAAAAGCGGTGGAAGCACAGGAGGTTGGGGCAGTGCGGCTGCCTTTGGCGCAAAGCTGGCCAAACCGAATAGTGATGTGGTACTGACCTCGGGCGACGGTTACTTCATGTTCGGTACACCTCTTGCAGGCCTCTGGGCTGCAGGTCATCACGGAGCGCCATACTTAGCTTTAGTGTTTGTAAACGGCTCATACAGCACTGGCACCAGAGGTTTAAAGGGTACCTACCCAGAAGGTGCCGCTATGCGGGCAGAAAACTATGAAGGAGGCCTGTTCGATCCGCCGCCAGATTTTGCGAAACTTGCTGAAGCCGCCAACGGTTACGGTGAGACAGTCTACGAGGCAGAAGAGGTTGGACCAGCACTCAAGCGCGGGCTTGAGCAGGTGCGCAATGGCACCCCTGCCATCATTGCCGCAAAAATTCCCACGGCGGTTCAGGAAATGAATTTGGCGCCAAAGCCTCAGGCGTCCGACTGGGTTTTCAATTAGGTCACAATCGCGGCTGTCACCAGAGCTCAATTTGACCCCCTCAACGTTATCTACACGCACGCCTATATTCTCAAAAAATCAATGCTAATTTAGGCCAATTGTCTCCTTGTCCTCTCTCAAGCACCGTAGGCTATAATGACGCAAGCAATACTAGGGGAAAGCCTTGTTCGCCCATCTGCACGTTCACACGGAGTACAGCCTCCTGGACGGGTTGAGTCGTATCGGACCCATGGTGCAGCGGTGTCAAGAGCTCGGGATGGATTCTCTGGGCATCACAGACCATGGAGTGATGTACGGAATCGTAGATTTTTATTCTGCATGCCGAGAAGCTGGAATCAACCCCATCCTTGGCTGCGAAGTATACTTGGCCCCGGGCAGTCACACGGGTCGCACCGCTTCTGATCGCTCCCCGTATCATTTGACGTTGCTTGCCCAGGACAACACCGGATATCGCAACCTCATCCAACTTGTAACTCGGTCCCACCTTGACGGTTTTTACTACAAACCACGGGTCGACAAAGACCTGCTAGCTAAGCACTCAAGTGGACTTATTGCTCTGTCCGGTTGTCTCGCTGGCGAATTCCCACAGCTAACTCTTGCAGGCAAGGAAGATGAGGCGTTAGCCTCCGCAATGTGGTTCAAAGAGACATTCAAAGAAAACTTCTTCCTGGAACTGCAACGCCATGACGGAATACCGGAGTTGGACACAGTTAACGCCGCCCTGATCGAACTCAATCGCACTCAAGGCATTCCATTAGCTGCTACGAACGATTTTCATTACGTGAACCACGAAGATGCCGGTCTGCAGGATATTCGTATCTGTATCTCCACCAACACCAATATCAATGACGGCAAACGACTCAAAATGGAGGGGCAATCCTATTACTTAAAGAGCCCAAAGGAGATGTCAGAGCTTTTCGCTGATTTCCCTGAAGCAATCACAAACACACAACGCATTGCAGATTCATGCGATGTTCGTATGAACTTCGATCGCATTAGGCTTCCAGAAGTGGAAACCCCTGACGGTTCAGAACCTCAGAATTATTTGGAGCGTCTCTGTCGGGAGGGGCTAGCTCGCCGGCGTTCCGGTGCTCCGAAACGCTACGATGACCGCTTGGAATACGAGTTGGAAGTCATTCAACACACCCAGTTTGCAAACTATTTCTTGGTGGTATGGGACATTCTAGCTTACGCCCGGAAGGAAGGAATTCTATTTGGAGTGAGGGGCAGTGCAGCTGCAAGTCTCGTCCTTTATTGCCTGGGTATTACGGACGTTGATCCGCTTGAATACGACCTGGTATTTGAACGATTTCTGAACCTAGAACGCAAAGAGATGCCTGACATAGACATGGATTTTCAAGATGATCGACGTGATCAAGTTATCCGCTACGTAGTTGAGAAATATGGCAAAGACCACGTGGCTCAAATCATCACATTTGGCACAATGGGCCCTCGAGCGGCTATTCGCGACGTCGGCCGTGCGCTTGCTATGCCATACTCAGACGTAGATAAAGTTGCAAAACTCATCCATCCCCGCTCGAGTTCCCTTGCCGAAGCATTGGAGATGAGCCCAGAGATGGAAGATCTCAAAGATTCCGACCCTTTATTAACCAAGCTGATATCCACCGCGCAACGGATTGAAGGAACAGCCCACCATGTGAGTACCCACGCTGCAGGTGTGGTTATCTCAGCAGACCCTCTTGAAGATCACGTTCCTCTCCAACGTCCTGTAAAAGATGAAGAAAGCGGAACACCGATGACCCAGTTCCCGATGGAACCTATAGCCAAGCTAGGGTTGTTGAAGATGGACTTCTTGGGATTAGCAAACCTGACCATCTTGGATCGCGCCATAGCTTTGGTTACATCAAGCGGTGGACCTCAACTTAACCTACCGGACATTCCACTGAACGACCCAGAAACTTTTGCTTTGCTAGCTTCTGGGGAAACCACAGACATTTTTCAGCTCGAAGGTTCGGGGATGCGGCGATACATCCAAACGCTCAAACCAGATTCATTCAGGGACATCGCAGCCATGGTTGCCCTCTATCGGCCAGGACCTATGGAACACATCGATAGGTACATCAGGGCGCATCACGGTGACGAAGCTCCTCAGTACCCACATCCGTCTGTCGAAGATATTCTGAAAGAGACTTACGGTGTCTTCGTTTATCAGGACCAAGTGTTGCTTATTGTCCACCGGTTCGCAGGCTACACCCTTGGAGCAGCGGACACTTTCAGGAAAGCTATGGGCAAAAAAGTAGCCACAATCATGGACCAGGAAAAGGAGACGTTCCTCAGGGGTGCTGAGGAACGGGGATACTCCAAACAAGAAGCTGAAAACGTGTTCGAGTTAATTGAGCCATTCGCAGGGTATGCATTTAACAAAGCCCATGCGGTCAGTTATGCCCTTATCGCCTACTGGACGGCTTATTTCAAAGCAAACTACCCAATCGAGTACATGACTGCCGTCCTCAACCAGCGATTGGGCAATACAGAAAAAATGGCAGGAACCATTGCAGAGTGTCACCGGATGCAAATAGAAGTCCTGCCTCCTGATGTGAACCACAGTGGTGTGGAGTTCATCATCGAAAAAACACCCGGAGGGGCCCAGAGGATCCGATTCGGTCTTGGAGCTGTCAAAAATGTGGGAGAAGCCGCAATTGAGCTCGTAGTTCAGTCTAGGTTGGCTGGCGAACCATTCGCCAACTTAGAGGATTTCTGCAGAAGAATGGATACTAAGGGTATCAATAAACGCATTCTAGAAAGCCTAATCAAAGTTGGAGCCTTGGATACTCTTGAAATAAATAGATCCACTCTTCTAGCAGGCATGGATCGAATCTTGGGGCTAATCACTCAGGAGGCCCATCGTCGAAACAGCGGCCAAACCACCATGTTTGACTTGTTCGGTGATACTGTTGACATGCCGTTACCAGCCTTGGAGCTTGAGAGTGTAGATCAAGTATCCAAACAAGAGAGGGCTAGCTGGGAGCGTGAGTTGATAGGCGTAACATTTTCCGAAACTCCGCTAGTCAGTCTCCTTGCTGGTATTGACCCAGAAATTGCTATTATTTCTACCGAGGATTTAGACAGTTCCAAAGCTTGTAAGCGAGTTACCCTTGTAGTGCAAGTCGCTTCGATGCGCGTGCCCACAACAAAGGCTGGAGCACCGTTCGGAGCCGCGCAAATGGCGCTATTGGACGGAACCATCGAAATTGTCTCATTTGGCTCTACTTATGAGCAGAATCAAGAACTCTGGAAAGAGGGGAATCTCTTGCAGGTGATAGGAAAAGTTCGAGTTTATGAAGGGAACCTGTCCATCAATTGCGAAGAGGTTACTACCTACGATTCCCCGATCGTGAGCACGTCTGGTAACGAGGAAGCAACCTCCACGTTCGTGGAGACGATAACGGTGCCGGCACCACCAGTTGACCAGACAGAGAACCATTCTAATAATCGCGTGATTTCCAACAGTAACGGCAATAGCGAATCGAATGGTTATCGGGGTGAAAATGGGCTTGTAGGTGATGCGCACTGGCTGCAATTGATGCTGCAGGAAACTGAAGACCCCCAAGATGATGAATACCGACTCCGCGAGGCGAT
>CAZUGG010000055.1:0-5950 GCA_964619905.1 uncultured Dehalococcoidia bacterium | reverse complement strand
GATATAGAGAAGGAGAGCGCTGTTCTCTTGATCAAGGCGTTGGAGGCGATTGGGGATCAATATGGGATCTACGGCTTCTCTGGTTATGGGCGCGAGAATGTCGAGTTCTATGTGGTGAAGGATATCGATGAGACCTTCGGCGAGAATGTTAAGCGCCGTTTGGATAAGATCACGCCTATGCACGCGACACGCATGGGCCCCGCGATTCGCCACGCTATCACAAAACTCGATGAGCATGAGGCGCGTACGAAGGTGTTGTTCTTGCTGAGCGATGGGAGGCCCCAAGACCGGGGCTATAGCCGTGAGGGCGTAGAGAAAGAGTACGCTGTGCATGACACCCGGATGGCGCTGTTAGAAGCACGTCGTTTGGGCATCACGCCCTTTTGCTTGACCGTAGACCGTGCAGGCCATGATTACCTCAAGACGATGATGGGGGGAGACATGGGATACGAAGTGGTTGCCGACATTCATACGTTGCCAGAGCGCTTGCCTCAGTTGTACCGACGCTTGACCGTTTAGGACCACGTGTAGCAAGAATCGCACTGCGGTTCGTTATTAGCTATAGCTTGATTCCCCGGCTAATTTTCGAGGAAATCGAGGACAACGTTGTTGAACTGCTCGATTGCCTCGAGGTTGACCATGTGCCCAGACCCGGGAATGATCACCTTGGTGGCATTGGGTGTCTGGGTTTCCACCATGTCCGCCAACTTGTGGAACAGGGGGACATCCTCGCTGCCAACGATTGCTAGGGTAGGCGCTTTGATGTTTGCGAGTTGCTCGTGGGCGGGTGGATCGGGGTCATCTTGAGGATCGTTGTTGAGGAAGTGCCAGCCGGAGTAGGTGCTGAGCATTTGATGCACCAAGGAGAGCACTTCAGGATTGGTCTGGGCAGCCGAAAAAATGCCCGAATTTGCATATTGCGTCTTCGCGGCAGGGATGCCCTCTTTGCGGGCTAGTTCCAGCAGCAGATGATAACCCTCATTTGGCCCTGAGTCGTGGACCTTGGTGGCTTGATTCGGTCCCGGCGAGGCTCCCGCAAGTACAAGCTTGCGCACGTGATGGGGATATGTGATTGCAAAGTTGAGCGCGATAGAGCCACCGCGTGAAAGCCCGACTACATACGCTGGAGTCATGTTGAGGTGCTCGAGTATTAACGCCAGGTCATGGTAGTGGCCGTAACTAGCATCACCCGGGAGCGACGACGCCCCGAAACCGCGGGCATCATAACGGAGAGTCTGGAATTGTTTCGAGAAGAATGAGACTTGCGGTTCCCACATAGTAAGGTCGCAGGCAAAACCGTGGATGAAGACAATTGGGCTACCTTCGCCAGCTATCGCATAGTGGATCCTGGCATCCTCCAGGTCCAAGAATTTGGAGTCAATGCTGGCCATGGTTGATTCTTGGTTATCGCCGGTACTTCGGTGTTGCTTTGCCCAAAATCAGTAGCCGGACTTGGTACAGAGCGTTGGTAGCAACGCGGGTCTTGATGTCACTACGTTGCCCCGAATAATTCCCGTGGTGAGTAATCTGTCTGTCTTTGGAGGCCACGGCCATGTAGGCTGTCCCTACTGGTTGGGCTTCTTGCTCCGCGGGGCCGGCGACACCAGTTACGCCAATGCCGATATCCGTGCCGAGTTCAAGTCGCGCTGCGTGCGCCATCTCGATAGCGGTTGATTCACTGACTGCGCCGTGTTTGTTGATCGTTTGCGGCCGCACGCCGTATTTGACCTTTGTTTCATCCTGGTAGGCGACGATACCTCCCTGGTAGTAGCGAGAGCTACCAGGAACGCTAGTGATGAGATCTCCTACGAGTCCGCCAGTCAGGGACTCCATGGTGCCAAGGGTAAGCCCTCGATCCACAAGAAGTTTCCCAACGTGCTCCGCCATAGTCTCATCGTCGACACCCCAGAGATGTTCTTCGAACCGGTCGCGAAGCTGGGCTTCGACGGGATTGATTAGCTCTGTTGCTTCGTCTTCGCCCGTTGCTTTGGCGGCGATGCGTACGTGAATGCCGTCCGGGCGGGCATAAACACCGATGCTTGGGTTGGAGTCTTTGAGAAGGTCCCCGCACATCTCGTCGACACCACCCTCGGAAATTCCAGTGATCTTAAGCGTTCGAGTTACGAGGACTCCCCTACCTACAATATTCCTAAGGCGAGGCCGGACCTGGTTTTCCCACATGTGTCGTAGCTCCCGAGGCGGCCCAGGCATCGAGACGATGGTTTTGTCATTCTTGTTGGTCCACCAACCAGGGGCTGTCCCCATTGGATTGGGGATTATAGTGGCTGACGGGATAAGCATGGCTTGTTTGAGGTTATTCTCTGGCATGTGGATGTCTCGATTATCGAAGAAACCACGCACTTCTTTCTCAAGATCGGCGTCGACGTAGAGTTCCTCGCCAAGAAGTTTAGCAATGGCGGATCGTGGCACTTCATCGTCTGGGGGCCCGAGGCCGCCGGTCATGAGTATGAGGTTAGAGCGGGTGAGGCCTCGTTCGAAGACTTCTATAAGGCGGGCCATGTTGTCCCCGACTGATTGAATGTAGTAGACGTCGATGCCGATCTTGGGAAGCTCTGCGGCGAGGTAGGAGGAATTCGTATCAACGATCTCGCCGAGTAGAAGTTCGGTTCCGATGGAGATGATCTCGGCCTTCATAGCACTTGTGTTCGGAGAGATAAGTCTTCTGGTGGCTGGGCAAGGCGATGGTAGCACAGGGATTAGGGAGGAGCGAGGATGGTGGGTTTTCGTAGAAACGGAAAAGGATCCGCTTTTCTCCAGGTTGCTCGTTGCTCGTATGTGGCGAGTAGAGTGTAGTGGGCTCAGGCGCGCGTGACGCGATAGAATCGGTATGGGGTGAGATCGTGAGTGATGCCGTCGTTTATCTCAATGGGGACCTGGTGCCTTCAGCGGACGCTCGGGTTTCCGTCCACGACCAGGGCCTTTTGTATGGTTACGGTGTGTTCGAGACGATGCGGGCTTACCAGGGCCGGGTGTTCCGGAAAGAAGATCACCTCGCCCGTCTGGTACGAAGCGCCAAGCAGATCGGGATTTTCGTGGACGAAAGGCTCAGTGAGTTTGACACGGCTTTAGGTGAGACTCTTAGAGCTAATGGGTTGGACGAAGCTCGTATCCGAATGACAGTAACAGGGGGCGAGTCATTGGAGGGCCCGACGCTTACTAGTTCTGGAAAACCGAATGTGCTGGTGACAGCACGAGGTGTTCAGGAGATTGATGACGGTGCATTCGAGCGTGGCTGGAAAGCGGTTATTGCGACCCGGTCCCGGCACAGTCAGTCGATCGGTGCTTCGAATAAGACGACGAGTTATCTGGAAAACCTCGTTGCCAGGGCTGAAGCGTTGAGCGGGGGCGCCGACGAGGCGCTGATCCTGAACGAGCGTGAGTGTCTCACTGAGGGGGCCATGACCAATGTGTTTGTGGTCCAAGGGAATCGCTTGTGCACACCTGCACCCGAGTGTGGCTTGTTGCGAGGCATCACACGTCAGGCGATCATACGATTGGCCGAGCCACTGCACCTCCTTACCCAAGACTGGATTCCTATAGAGGAGGCGATGAAGGCCGATGAGATCTTCGCCACGAACTCCATGATAGAAGTAATGCCAATAACAAGCCTGGCGGGGCGCCGCATCGCCGATGGGACGCCGGGTGAAATGACTCGCGACTTATCCCGACGGTATAGGGCCCTGGTTGCTCGAGAGCTTGGCCTCAATCCTGAACCGTAGGTTTCTCTGGCCCAAGCTCATGATGTGGGATTGGGCGGTGACGATAGCAAAGTGGTCTATCGCCAATGGTGCACTCGGAGTCGCACTCAGACCGCAGGATCTCGCAGGGCTCGACGTGGATGGTGACGATTGAACCAGGAAGGAAGCTGTCGACATCTGCTTCTATCGAGTCGGTCAACTCATGGGCTCGGGCCACGGTCATAACCCGAGGTACTACGAGGTTGAAGTCGACGACCCGAGATCGGCCCGAGCGACGAGTTCGCATCCCATAAAAGTAGACGAAGTTGTCGGCGTACCTCTCGAGGATGTCTCTGACCACTTCCTCTTCTTCGTCCGAGAGGCGCACGTCGAGTAATTCCTGGAAAGTTCTGCGAAAAAGTTTGAAACCGGTCCAAGTTACAAAGGCGGCGACCCCCAGCGCCACTGCGGAATCGAGGAAATTCCAGGGTGTGGTACTGATTAGGATCAGACCCACGAGAACTCCTGTTGAAGTCACGATATCGGACTTACGATGCTGGGCCGCGGCTTCGATAGCTGGGGAAGAGGTCTTGCTCGCGACGCTACGAAGGTGGGATGCGATAAAAATGTTGACGACGAGCGAAATGGAAATTGCTGCTATGCCCAGGCCAAGGGCTTGGATCTCGTGGTCGCCACCGAGTCGGCGGATCGCCTCGAAAGTCACGAAGCTTGCAGCAACGACGATTAGCAAAGCCTCGATGATGCCGCTAAAGCTCTCTATCTTGCCGTGGCCGTAGGGGTGGTCTCGATCGGCAGGCTTGGCCGCATATGCGACGGCTGCTAGGGCAACCATTGCTCCCAGAAGGTCCATCCCACTATCGAGGGCATCGGAGAGGACGCTGATGCTGCCCATGATCAAGCCGACGGTAAGTTTCACCGCGACGAGACTGACATTGGCCACTAAGGACAGGGCGGCTGCACCCCTCGGAGTTCTCAACAGGGTGGCTAGGACCATTGATTCACCGCGGCGTTTCTCAATCGATTGCCGGCAACGTTGAAATTATGACACGAAAAGAGAGTAAGGCGGGAGTTTCCCCGGTGTTCGAAGTGCGGACTACGGCGTGGCGGAGCGGCGGCGTCGCAGTCGGAGACGGGGAAGTTCACCCTTCTCCGCGGCCACAAGAATATTGGGCGATAGCATTAGTGAGCTATAAGTCCCGGCGATCACACCGGCTAACAGTACGCCCATGAAATCGCGGATCGTTTCGCCGCCGAAGAGGAGTACTGCGAGCACAGCTACACCTGTAGTGAGGCTGGTGTTGAGGTTTCGAGTCAGAGTTTCGTTGAGACTTACGTTGACAGAGGTCTCAAAGGCTCTTCCGGGGCTCTTGACTACGTTCTCCCTAATGCGGTCGAAGACAACGATTGTGTTGTTCACGCTGTAAGCGATCTCAGCCAGCACACCGACGATCTTGAGAGAGTTAATCTCGACATTGGTGAATTTGCTGAGCAAGCCAAACACGCCCAGCACGAGCAACACATCATGGGCTAATCCGGCGATAGCAGCAAAGCCATAACGGTACGACTTGGGGATGCGACGGAAGGCCCACCAGATGTAAAGGAGAATGCCAACTGTTCCCGCGAGCACGGCCCAGAACGTGTTAAGAATGCTTCGCTTGGCTATCTCGGCATCCACTGAGGTAAAGTCGACTGCTTCGGTATTAATCTCGGCGAGTGTCCCAAGAGCGGTTAGGAGAACACTACGACCGTCTGTCTCAGCACGGCTTCCGCGAATAAAGATTCCATCGTCGCGCTCTTCTGCGATGAGGTCCATGTAGCCGAAGGTGTTTAGTTCACTGACAACCGCTTGTGGAGAAACGGAACGATCGAAGAGGAGTGTAAGCGCAACGTTGGAGGTAAAGTCGAAGCTGTCTGAAACTAGATCTCCGAGGTCATTGCGAAGGGTGCCAAGTAGCAGACCCTGCTGGGCGCCGCTGAGTTGATGGCCTCCAAGGAAGAACTGGTTGGGCTTGTTTTGCTGAACAACAAGAGCATTTGTTACTGCCTCAATCGATTGCTTGAGTTCTGTTGGCCGTACCACGAAGAAGTCAGCTGTGGCGAAGTCGAAGTTGGTGACTTCCGCCAAACCAAATGCCTTTTCGATTGCGGTAGTGAGCGGCTGTTCGTATCTTAGGGCGTCGGTACCGTAGAGAAGGAAATTTCGCTTTGTGTCATCTAGGGCAGTGGTAACT
>CAZUGG010000054.1:0-9454 GCA_964619905.1 uncultured Dehalococcoidia bacterium | reverse complement strand
AGTTGCGATCGTTCATTGGATAGGCGCAAGTGTGGAGGAAGAGGGCTTGATTACAGTTCCTGCCCGGGTCCTCACCGAGTTTGTGAATTCCTTGCCCAACGACAAAGTAGAAATGACGTTGGAGGAGGGGTCACGTAGTTTGGAAATGAAGTGCGCTCGATTCGAAGCCCGGTTGAGCGGTATGGATGCTGACGATTTCCCTCCGATTCCAGAGATTACCGAAGGGGTCACTGCCAAGCTTGAACCGGAGCGGCTTCGACAGACCATCGGCCGAGTCGTCTTCGCGGCAGCGACGGAAGACTCCAGGCCGGTGCTGACGGGAGTCAGCACCGAGTTGAATGGGTCGGCGATGACGTTAGCGGCGGCGGATGGCTTTCGTCTCTCAGTCGATAGAGCTCAACTGCTTGAAGAGGTTTCTGAGCCGATTACCATCATCGTGCCCGCACGTGCGTTGGGTGAAGTGAGCCGCCTCATTGGCGACTCGAAGGACCCAGTGGTCGTAACCGTTAACCCTGCAAAGAGCCAGGTCCTTTTTGAGATGGAAGATGTGCGACTCGTCTCCCAGTTAGTTCAGGGTTCGTTCCCCAACTATTCACAGTTGATTCCCAAGGAGCACACTACCACGACAGTGGTAGACGTTGAGGACTTCCTAAGGGCCACGCGGGCCGCTTCGATTTTCGCTCGGGATGCTAGTGGGATTGTTCGTCTGCAGGCGGCGCCAGAGGATGGCGGGAGCAAAGGTAGCTTGGTTGTCTCGGCTAGAGCTGAAGAGATCGGCGACGATCAGGGTGAGATTGATGCCGAAGTGGATGGTCCGGACTCGAAGATTGCTTTCAACAGCAAATATCTTACTGATGTTCTAGCTGTCTTTGGCAAGGGGCAAGTAGCCCTCGAAACTAATAACCCATCGAGTCCAGGTTTACTAAGGCCCTTGGACGATTCAGAATTCATCCACGTCGTCATGCCCATGTTCGTCCAGTGGTAGCCGGATTGTTGGAGGAAAAGCTCCTGCCCTAATCCGCCAGTGCGGATGTCCTAATCGAATCTGGCGGCTGTGGCCTTACGGACCCGTACGATACGCTCACGACGCATACCTTCTGGGTCAAACCTCGGTGTTCGGCCCTAGGATCCCTCAGATTTCGAGTGCCTGGCTATACTCCGCAGTGGCGCTGGTGATAGCTGGTATGCTACCGACTGTGTTGCCTCCGCCGATTCAAAAGGGGCGGATTAGGACCGCAATGAACTGGGGCCTATAGATATTCATGCCATCGAGGGAGCAATGAATTCATACCACCTGATCTCTGCTGACTCGCATATCAACGAGCCACCGGACCTTTGGACGTCCCGTGCACCCGCTAACCTCAAGGATCGGGTACCGCGTATGGAGCGTATGGAACTCGGTGACGCCTGGATCATTGAAGGCGCAATGGACCCGATTAACTTCGGGATGAATCAATGTGCTGGGTTGGCCCCTGAGGATCGAAGGCCATGGATCCGATGGGAGGACTCCATCAAGGGTGGACACGATCCCAAAGCACGCGTTGAGGCCATCAGCAAAGATGGCGTTGATGCGGAACTACTTTATCCAACGCCCCGCATCTCGAATGCGGTTTTTTGGCAGACTGAGGATTCGGAACTCCACGTGGCCACAATTCAGGCCTATAACGACTGGCTATCTGAGTTTTGCAGTGCGGATCTCGGCAGGTTCGCTGGGATTGCGATGATGCCCAACGTAGGTGCCAAGGTTGCGGTTGAGGAACTGCACCGGGTGATGATCTTGCCAGGCATACGGGGGGCGATGCTTGGTCAGTATCCTTCTGGGGGTCTCACTATTTCAGAAGAGGATGATGCATTCTGGTTTGAAGCTGAAGACCTTGATGTGCCAGTGAGTATCCATATTTCTTTTGCTAACCAGCCCCAAGGAGAAACTAAACATATGAAAGTAAGCGGAGACTTTCGGTTTTTTGATGCTCCGCTTCGGTCTGCCGAGTTCATAAACACATTGGTGTTTGATCGGTTTCCCAACTTAAAGATAGTCCTGGCGGAGGTGGATTGCGGATGGGTCCCTTACGCGAAGGAGCAGATGGACAATCGGTATCGGCGTTCCAACCCCGTGACGCGTCCTCAGCACAGCCTGCCTCCTAGTGCCTACTTTGAACGGAACCTTTTCTACACGATGGTGACTGACTTTTATGGAGTTCGTAATCGTGTAGACGTGGGGGTAGATCAGCTGATGTGGTCGAGCGACTTCCCTCATTTGTTTAGTGACTGGCCTAATTCATGGGCGACCATCAACGATCACTTCTCCCAGGTTCCGGAGGACGAGAGGCACAAAATCCTAGCTGGCAATGTGGTTCGACTTTATGGGTTGGGCTCGTAGGGGAGGCTATCCGAGATGAGAGCAGTCTTGAAAACCAAACCTGGACGAGGGATAGAGATCGGTGATGTGCCCGAACCCGAGGTCACGCCGTTGCATGTAAAAATCGAGGTCTCGGCATGCGGCATGTGTGGGAGCGATCTAAAGATCTATAGGGATGACGAACACGGACCCGCAAGGTTCCCTCTTCCGCAGGTTATGGGGCATGAACCGACCGGCACGGTTGTTGCCGTTGGTGACGGCGTCACAGGTTTGAAAGAGGGTGACCGTGTCTTCGCTGATGTCCGTGGCCCATGCGGGAGTTGCCACTACTGTTTGCTAGGCCGCTTTAACTATTGCACGGCTCTGCCACCTATGGGCAGTAACATGAATGGGGCCTTCGCTCAGTACACGGTAGTGAGGCATGAACTAGTTAACCATGTTCCCAACAATCTGATTGGTGATGAGGCAGCGTTGCTCGAGCCTTTGGGCGTTTGTGTACACGCGGTGTCGATGTCTAGTTTGAAGGCTGGCGACTCGGTTCTGGTAGTTGGTCCTGGGCCAATCGGCCTACTCACAGCGCAGGTGGCACGAGCGGCAGGCGCCGCCCCCGTGGTCGTTAGTGGGTTGGGCGTTGACTCAGAGCGGCTCGGGATAGCGAGGGAATACGGATTTCATACTGTTGACGTGGAGAATGAAGATTTGGAGGAGGTTGTCCGAGAGATGACCGATGGTCTGGGTGTCGACGTAGTTTTCGAGGCGGCGGGGGCGTTCGAAGAATCGGTTGGGTTGGTCAAGCGCGGCGGTGAACTTGTGTGGATTGCCGGACCCTCGAAGCCAATGTCGGTGCGGGCGCTTGGCCAGATTCGTTCTAACGGTCTCCGGGTCAGTGGATCTTATAGAGTGATGCCTCTAGACATACTAAGGATGCAGCGATTGGTATCCGCCGGCGCGCTAGATTTCAGCAAGATGTTAACTCATCGGTTAAGCCTTGAAGAAGCCGACGAGGCTTTCCAGCTTCTCGAGAACAGGGTAGGGATGAAAGTCGTTTTGAAGCCCTAGTTAAGTGTCTTGTTTTCGCCTCGCGCTATGGGTCGAGGCGCCGTTCTTGGTCGGCACTGGTTGCCGTTGCCGACAAGTTACAGAACCTAATACAAGGCTTTGGCTTCTTCCTCGCACTTTAGGATTTCATACTTTGTCAGAGGCTGGAATGCTGACAGGGCTCGAACGTTCTCTTCGATTCGAGCGGGGAGTCTAACCCCAGGGATGGCTACGGAGACCCCTGGGTCAGAGAGCACATAGCGTAGCAAAAGAGAGGCAGTTAGCATTCCATCATAGCCGGAAGCGATTCTCGTCCTCAGATTGCTCATTCTTCCCGATCCTCCCAAGGGCCGCATTGCTATGATTCCAATGCCCAGTTCGTGGGCTAGGCTAATGAGAGGCTTGGTTTCGGGAAAGAAAGCTGAGTATTCGAGCATAACGGTGTCGAACTGGCCGCTGGTGATGGCCAGCTCCAATACGTCTAGGTTGTGGGAGGAAATCCCGATGTGCTCAATTAAACGGCGAGACTTCGCAATTTGTAGGCCTGCCAAGGCGCCATCTGGTCGCATCACCTGTTCCCACGCGTCCATGGTTGAGACATCATGTAGTTGGTATAGGTCAATGGCACGGAGGCCCAGCGTGTTCAAGCTTCGGTCGATCTCATGCTGAGCACCATCCCGCGTTCGACTGAATGTCTTGGTTGAAATGCAATAGCCCTTGTCTTCTCGGTTCCTGATGGCGCGCCCAAGCAGGAATTCACTTCCTTCGTATCCTCTAGCAGTATCGATGAAACGAATGCCGGCATCGAGGGCACAGCGTATGGTTGCCTCGCCCGCACTTGATTGAGGGGTGTCCATTGCGCCCAGGCCCAATTCGGGTACCATCAGACCGTTCTTTGTAAGTCGGCGGATCCGCACGGGCTTGTTAAATCGCTAAAGTGGTCGACGGTACGATTTCCACTAAAGATCCTGTACTTACGTCATAGACAAACCCGGACACTATGAGGTCATCGGAGACCTCTGGCATATAGCGAAGCCGCTGGATGTCATCCCGTAGGCTCTGAGCCGGATCTGTAATAGCCATTGCAGCGATCTGTTCGTCGCTGAGGCCGACGATTTTTCCTATCTTGTGCCCCACTTCTTTTGTCGCGAGCCGAGCTGTCGCGCAATGCGTGTGACGAATGATCAGAAGTTCGGGATTGAATGGCTTTTCTGGACTCCCTGCTAGATTGGTCAGTATGGCCAGGTCCTCAACGACAGTTCCGCTGATTCTCGCTCCAGCGTTACGCATCACATAAGCATCGCCTAGGTTGAGGCCAAGGACGTGTGCAGGATCGACGCGAGAGTCCACGCAAGTCAGGATTATGGTGGATAGCCGAGGCGAACCGGGCAGATCGCCACTGGTGAAGTGGGCACTGAATCTCTGGTGTCGTTTGCGTAGGACGCCAAGGTCATTGGCCATGGTTAGACGCTCCGTTAAGGGGCAACATTCTGATAAATCGTACCTTGTTCTGACAGGTATTAGATCTCGGTCGACGTGATTTGCAAGTGGGTTTCGTGCAGATCGCGCTCCCTACATCATAAAATGACAGGCCGTTGGCCACTGCAAAGGGCTCGCACTTGATTGAGGCAGAGCATTTCCGGAAAAGCACGGTTGTCAATTGGGTGCATTAGCGAAAAGGAAACTTTCCCGAACTGGCTTCCGAATAATGGTTATCGTACTGTCCCATCGGCCCATGCCTTAATCAGATGGTGAGCGATTGCGAATGGTCCGGGGACTGTGAGTGTGTTGCTTTTACCATCTAACGCCGACTGCACTTCCTCAGATGAAAACCATCTAACGTCGGTCATTTCCTCCTCATCTTTGTGGATCTCGGTTGTTATAGCCTCGGCGTGGCACCCTATCATGAGCGATGAGGGGAATGGCCACGGTTGGGAGGAATGATAGCGAACGTTGGTGGTCTGGATGCCGGCTTCTTCCATGACCTCCCTTTTAACAGCCTCTTCGATGGACTCGCCCTGATCCACGAATCCTGCAAGTGCCGAATACATTTTTGACTGTGCTAACCGGCCCCAGGATTGTCCCAGGAGACATTGATCGCCGTTCGACACTACGACGATGATGACTGGGTCGGTTCGGGGAAAGTGCTCAATAGCGCAGTTGGTGCACTTCCGCACCTGACCGCCCCGCTGGATTGTTGTGGTGTGTCCGCAGACTGAACAAAATCCATGCTGGCTATGCCAGCCGACATGGGATCTCGCATGGGCGATAATGCCAGCATCCTCGCTCGCAACTTGACCGGCCGCTGACCGTGCGTCCTCGAAGTGGTATTTCTGGTTTTCGAGCTGCGAGGCTTTTTCAAGAGAAGAGACGTCGGCGGCAAAATATGCTCGGCCTTCAAGAAGCCCTAATAGCAGAGGCGTTGGGACTTCGCCTAGCACCTTCATCTCCGCAGGGTTCTGCCAGCCGAGCACAGGTGGAACATCCTTCGAGATAAGAACCTTGAGATCTCGAAGAGGGAGGATTCTACTCGTTAGGTCGGTGCTTTTGGCTGCTATCCACGCCTCATTTCGCCGCTCATGCTCAGCGCGATTTAGTGGGTTGTTTGAGAAGGTGTGTTCGAATGCCATGCCGAGGTTTCCCTGGGTATGTCGAGGGTCCTACAAGTCCGTTCGCGAAAAGAGGGCCACTATGCATAGTGGCCCTCTGGTTGAATGCCGATACCTATTAGTAGCCGGTGAAAACTGGCGTCCTCTTCTCTTTGAACGCGGTGGTGGCTTCTTTGTGATCTTCAGTGCCCATCGCAAGCTGTTCTGAGATCAGGCAGAAATCCATGACCCGGTTAAGGCCGTCCCACAGGTGTTTGTTCAAAGCGATCTTTGTGAACCGGACCGCGATTCGGGCACCTGCGGCAATCTCTTCCGCGTAAGCCACAGCCCGGTCGAGAACCTCTTCCTTGGGGTAACAATAGTTAGTGACTCCAAGGTCATGAGCTTCTCGGCCAGTAATAAGACGGCCTGACATGAGCATGTCTTTGGCCTTATGGACGCCAATTAGATAAGGCCAGATGAGTGCGCCGCCGTCCCCGGCTGTAATCCCCACCCTCACGTGGTTGTCCCCTATCTTGGCGTCTTCCGCAATGAAGGTAACGTCACAGAGTAGTCCGATCGTTGCGCCGAGCCCGATTGCCGGACCGTTAATGGCTGCGATAAGGGGCACCTCACAGTTGACGAAGCGTTGGACAATGTACTTGGCACCCCTTAGCAGGTTTCCTGGGTCCAGTTTCTCTGCGGTGCCAGTCGCGCGATCCCCCATCGCCTTGACGTCGCCACCCGCGCAGAAGGCGCGCCCGGCACCAGTGAAAACCACGGCGTTGACGTCGCGGTCGTAATTCACCATATGTAAAAATTCTTCGATAGCTTCGTGTAAGCCGTCGCCCATGGCGTTTAGACGATCCGGCCTGTTGAGCGTTGCGATCGCTACCTTGTTGGGCCTTACTTCAATATCGAGGTGACCCTTGGCAACGTTACTGTAGTCCATTGATTGCCTCCTATAGCTGGCTCGCCGGCGCAAGGGCAGGCGCGCGCGGATTATAACCGGGGCGAGGTCTGGAGTCACCGTCGGGAGGCTCGACTCTTATCACCTCCGCACCGAAATCAGCAAGCAATCCCGCTGCTAAAGGAGCCGCGTATCCGCGCCCTAGGTCAAGAACCTTTGTGCCTGCTAAGAAGTCAATATTCATAGTTGGAGCGGCCAGTGTGTCGATCATAACCTAACGACGGGCTTGGCCCCCATGGTCGCTTTCCTTGACATGGGGGAGCTCCCGACTAGAATGGCCGCGGTGCTGGGTTTGGCGGCGACTCCTTTTATATGTGGAGGCATTTATGGGCCTACTCACTGGCAAGACTGCCATTGTTGGCGTTGGCGAGACGACATACTACCGAGATGCCAAGAGGACTACGTACTCTCTAGGCATTGAAGCGATCAAGCGAGCCGTGATGGACGCTGGGCTTGAGCTCAGTGACATCGACGCAATGACGAGCTATCAGGGTAACGACTCGAATAGCTCGAACGACATGGCCCAGGCGCTTGGTATGCGATTGAATTATAGTCTTGACATAATGGGTGGTGGTTCTAGTACTGAGGCCCTTGTCGCCCATGCTGCCGGACTTCTCGCCGGCGGCTATGCCAACGCGATGGTTATCTTTCGCTCCATGCGCGGCCGTACCGGCCGCCGCCCTGGAGGACAAGCTCCCAGCGGCGCTGCGCCACCGATGACCGTAGTAGGTCATGGCGAGCCTCAGTACATAGGTGTCACCACACCGGCTCAGATGTTTGGACTTGCTGCGATGCGTTACATGCACGAATTTGGCATGACAACGCGCCAACTTGGTGCTGTAGCGTTGACTCATCGGTATCATGCGACGCTTAATCCGAAGGCTTTCTTCTATCAAAGACCTTTGACTATGGAGGATTATCTCCAGGCCCGGTGGGTCTCAAAGCCGTTCCGGCTCTTCGATTGCTGTCTGGAGATGGATGTGGCCTGTGCGCTTGTCATGGTTCGGGCCGAGCGTTCGTATGACTTGAAGCACCCTCCGGTGTTCGTAATGGGGGGGACCGCCCGGACTATGGCGGAGAGTCCAGGATACCTACCGGGACGCCGTCATACACCCGTGTACCATCACGCAAGCAACTGGGGCCGCAACCGTGTTTTCGCGATGTCCGGCAGGTCGCGAGAGGACGTCGACCTTGCGTCCTTCTATGATGCATTCACGATAACGCCCTTGCTTCAATTGGAAGGCTACGGTTTCGTTGGACCAGGCGAAGCTGGGTTTTGGTATGAGGAAGGACGAGGACGTCTCGATGCGGACCTTCCTGTAAACACCTCTGGGTCGCACCTCTCAGAAGGCTATTCCCACGGCATTCAGATGGTCATCGAGATGACGCGTCAACTGCGTGGACGGGCCGATGATGCTTGCCCTGACTGGGCCAACGGTAGTCACACCTACGATCGCGACGAGGGTTGTCGCCAGGTCAAAAAGCATGAGAATGGCTTCTGCGCCGGATGGGGCAGCCCCGTGACTAGCAGCTCACTGATGCTCAGTCGTCATCCACATTAGTTATTTGGACCGCAGGGTATGAAGAGGGATTGATATGCCTCCAAAAATAGATTGGTCCCGAATTAACATCATTCCTGATTACGATACGCAGGAATGGTGGGATGCAACCAAAGAGGGCCGGCTTCTGGTCCGGGGTTGTAATGTATGTGGCCACAGGTGGTGGCCACCAAATGTTCCCGGCTGCGCGAACTGCGGCGAGCTGGAAAACCTTGGCTACGTTGAAAGCAAGGGTGGGGGAAACGTTCACACCTTCATCGTCATAATGCAGCCGATCATCGCGCCGTTTCTTGAAGCTGTCCCATACATTTCCGCGATGATTGATCTTGATGACATTAAGAATGTGGATGGGAATCCGGTGCGCCTGCAGGGGGTAATTGACGAGGGAGAGGATAAGGTGGGGATTAATTCGAAGGTGGAGTTATATTTCGAGCAAATCTCCGATGACGGGAAAAAGGTGCCCCGTTGGCGTCTCTCCGAGCAGCAGCCTGATAACGTTTGGTTGTTCCCCGGGCCATAGCGGTAAGGGTCTTACCGAAAATGCATTCGAATGATGAGAAGTGTGAAAAACAGAGTTGATTCCAATCAGCCTTCGCCGGTAAACCGGATCGAGATAATGACGGTGGTTTAACGAAGGATGGTAGGACCCCTTGAGGGATTTCGAATTGTTGACCTGTGTCGCACGCCCCCAGGGCAAATGGCCTCGGGCGTCCTGGCCGACTATGGCGCCGATGTAATTACCGTTGTAGAGCCAGGGTACATTAAGAAGCGCGGTGGTCCAGACGCGCCCGCTCGTTTAAGCGTCAATCTTCGCAACAAGCGAAGTCTA
The DNA here is from genome assembly GCA_964619905.1 of uncultured Dehalococcoidia bacterium. Classification (GTDB taxonomy): domain Bacteria; phylum Chloroflexota; class Dehalococcoidia; order SHYB01; family SHYB01; genus DAOUKH01. The sequence goes on along the minus strand of CAZUGG010000054.1, from coordinate 111 downwards.
AATCTCAACTTGCGTGCAAACGGCGGGCAAGAAGTTTTCTTGAAGCTGGCGGATAGTGCGGACGCGATTATAGAAAGCAATCGGCCTGGTGTTGCCGAGCGGCTGGGTATT
>CAZUGG010000053.1:0-6763 GCA_964619905.1 uncultured Dehalococcoidia bacterium | reverse complement strand
ATAGACGAGACGTTCTCCTTTGAACGCCTTCCGCAGTATCTCGATCGTCTCCCTCGTGCGATGAACGGGGTGATCGAACGCGATGCCATGCAGCCCTTCTATCACCTGAGGCCCGCTGGTACCAATACCCAGCATGAACCGACCTCCCGAGATAGATTGCAGTGACAGTGCAGTCATTGCCAAGTTGGCAGGGGTGCGTGCACCAATCTGAAGGATACCCGTTCCTAGTTTGATCGTAGACGTCTTACCAGCCAGAAATGCCAGTGGGGTCGCGCCATCGAAGCCCCAACCCTCAGGTGACCAAATGCTGTCAACTCCGAGCTGCTCGGCAGCCTGGGCATAAGCCGCTAGATCGGCCCACTCCATTGCGCCACCGTCAAAGTTGAAGCCAACTGAAATTTTCACCAAAATTCCTCTCCAGCGCGATCCTCACACAGGCCAGAAGACGCCTGACGATTATACGCGCCACCAAATCCATACCAATATCGCGTCACGAATCCGTGACAAGTCGTGGCTATAATCAAGGGACCGCCCCTTGCGGCTCCTACCCTCACTAGATGAAAGCGAAGACTCAGTACCGATACCCTGCGCTCCGCGCATTTTATTCACAGGCGTTTCGCTACTTTTGGCTGACGACTTTCTTTAGCTTCGGCACGTTTCAGATGCAGCAGGTGGCCCGAGCATTTCTTGCCCGAGACCTAACACCATCGCCACTCCAAGTCGCGGCCGTCTTTGCACTCGGCACCCTCCCTATGCTCTTTGCTCCACTGTTGGGGGGCTCACTCGCCGATCGGGTCGACCGAAAGAAGGTAATGGTAATAGCAGAGATCGCTCAGCTGACCCTGGCCGCACTCACTGGGGTCCTCATCACAATCGACGCTATGAACATGCCTATTCTGATGATGAGCTCATTTGGTTCAGGAATCCTAATGGCTGTGATCTTTCCGGTGCGTCAGACCATGATTCGAGAGGTGACCACTCCCGACGCTGCAACTAACGGCCTATTCCTGTATTCATCCGTGTTCAGTAGCATGCAAATCATCGCGCCAGCAATCGCCGGAGTGATGATCGACTTCCTAGGCGTCGAGTCGCCTTTCTACGCTGGGGTCGGTGTTTATGCGCTCGTCTTCTACTACATCGCCCGAACTCCAGTTCGGCCGCCAGCTATCGGCGTGCCGAAGCAAAATTTCAAAGAAGCTGTGACTAGCGGGCTACGCTACGTGGCAACAACGCCCGCTTTGCGAGTAGTGATGGTCTCCTCCACTGTAGCTACAATCCTCCTCATGCCAATCTTCTCGCTACTCCCGATCTTTCAAGTCGATGTGCTTGACATCGGAGGAACCGGCCTCGGCATGCTTTTTGCAGCAATGGGGGTCGGTTCACTGTTGTCTTCAGTAGCACTAGCGATCTTTGGCGGTGAGCGACCAAACATTCGAATAGCTTTGGGATTTGGCATCGGGGCAGGAATCATTTTGGCCATCTTCTCCCAATCGTCAGTTTTTCCCGTATCGCTTGCACTGCTCCTTGGCGTCGGCTTCGCCTCTGGAGTTTTCATGATTCTGAACATGGCCATGGTCCAGTACGCCACGCCTGACGACATGCTCGCTAGGGTATTCTCTGTTCGAATGATGGTACTGGGCCTCATACCACTCGGTACAACTATCGCTGGCGCAGGAGCGGAGGTCACATCGCCCCAAACAGCGGTCGCCGTGATGGGAGTTGTAGCCTCCATTCTGATGTTGGTCTGCCTACTGTGGTATCGCCGCCTCGAAACATCAGGACAAGCAATGCTAACTCGGACGACCGAACAGGAACGACCCCCAATACTCAACGACACCTAAGCTGGCACCTACCCTATGTTCGCGTCACCTTGCACTCGGTGACGAGCTCAGTTAACGTTCCGTCCTGGGACCAGGAGGATCACCCCTGAGTGCCTACTGGAGGCTTCCATGAAAGCAACTGGTGCCGTCGTTGGCCTGATCGATGTACCGCAAGAACACACACTAGATTACAACGTCTGGTACGACTTCGATCATTTACCCGAGTTTGTCAGTCTCGAGGGGATGCTGCTGGGAAGACGCTATGTAGCCACCTCTGACTGCAAGGCCACGCGCCCCAATCCCTCGAAGCTTGAAGAACTGGCCGAAGGCCGGGGCACTTACTGCACCACATACTTCATGTCGGACCTCGACATCGACGCGGTCATGGAACGTTGGCGAGAAGCGGGGGATCGACTGCGCAGAGAGAAGCGCATCTTTCGCCATGGCAAGATCGCAGACGTTAGTTTCTACGAGCTTCAGCAGGCCCACGCTCGACCAGGTATCCCTGTCGTCGAGGCCGCAATTCCTTATCTCGGCCATCAAGGTATCTACGTCGTGCTCACAGAGGTCAAGGACGAGGCCATGCGACCCGTCGTGGACCAGTGGTTCGCAGATTCCCACTCCAAAGACTTACTCGCCGTTCCAGGCGTCACTGTTGCCATACGCCTGAAGGCACACGAGGAAAGTAAAGCGGGCCGCTACATGAACATCTATCTGCTGGAAAACGATCCGCTGCAAACCGTCGCTGAAATCCAAAATGCACGTCAGGGCTGGATCGAACGTGGCACATCGCCCGCGCCCGGTGGGGCCTCCAATATCCTCTTCCAGAGCCCATACCGATTCGTAACCCCCACGCAGTACGATTTCGAGACCGAATAGACCTTCGCAAGCCCTTTCAGGAGGCTCCCTATGAGCTACGAGGAAATCCTCTACGACGTCACCGACCAAATCGCGACAATTACGTTAAATTGCCCGGAGCGCATGAACTCCTTTAGCGACACTCTCCTGAAGGAATGGGCCGACGCAATAGTGCAATCCGCACAAGACGAAAAGGTCCGAGTAGTGATCATCACAGGAAAAGGTCGCGCTTTCTGCGCTGGGGCCAACCTCAAAGCACGTGCTGAACAAGACAACGTCTTGCAGGTAGACGCTACCGTCGCCGAAAGACGTAACACCCTGCGCTACACCGTACATGAAGTGGCTCGCGCTCTCCAGCTATTAGATAAGCCATACATTGCAGCAGTAAACGGCGCAGCTGTCGGCGCCGGAATGGACATGGCCTCAATGGCGGACATCCGCATAGGCTCGGACCAGGCACGGTTCAGCATGTCCTACGTGAACGTTGGTCTAATTCCCGGGGACGGGGGCGCCTGGCTTCTTCCTCGTCTTGTAGGACTCCAAAAAGCCCTCGAGCTCCTTTGGTCCGGGGAACTGTTTGGCTCCGCGAAGGCCTTGGAGTTGGGCTATTTAGCAAGAGTCGTCCCACATGACCGCCTAATGGAAGAAACTCGCGAATACGCAAAGAAGCTTGCCTCAGGGCCACCAGTCGCCATGCAACTTACGAAGCGTCTTGTTTATCGGGGCCTCAACTCCTCCTTCCTTGAGGCCATGGACGCCGCTCAGGCCGCCATGACGATTGCCCAATCGACGGAGGACGCAAAAGAAGGACCACGCGCCTTCGTTGAGAAACGGCCACCTCAATTTGAGGGCCGTTAGACCTCCTCACCATACGGGTTCCACTCTGAAACTTCGGCTCGTGTAGCCTCGGCGGGAACGGCCAGTACCTGTAGCGGTTTGCGACCAGGAACACGCTCACCACCACGGCCAATAGAACCGAGGCAACCTCATTGCTGGGCATGAGTTCAGCCCAAAGCGTTCTCAATCGTTACCTGGCTTGAGTCATCAGGACTCTGCTTGCAACTACACCGCCGTTTTATACCTCTCCTGCCTAGGTCCGTAGTCTTGCGCGCAACCACTCGTGGGACTATCGTCGGCAAACCACACGAAACCTGGGGGCAGACACCATGGACTATGGGAACTACGGCCCGGATATCTTGATCGAGAATCACGAGGGCGTGGCGATCGTGACCTACAATCGACCCGACAAGCTCAACGCGATGACGCCCGAGATGCACTCCAATACTGGCAAGATCTGGATCGACTTCGCAAACGCCCCCGCAGTACGTTCGGTACTGATCACCGGCGCGGGACGTGCGTTCAGCGTTGGCGGCGACTATGACCTGCTGAACTCCAGCGTTGGCAACTACGAGGGCGCAGCACGGCTTCTAGAAGAGACTCGCTCCATCGCCTATAACATGACAAACCTAGACTAGCCAATCGTATCAGCCATTAACGGGTACGCCCTAGGAGGTGGATTGGCCGTGGCAATAATGGCAGACATCAGCATCGCCGGGGAGAATGCAATGCTCCTGGATGGCCATGTCAAACTTGGTGTCCCAGCTGGAGATCATGCCGCGATGTGCTGGCCGCTACTAATGGGCATGGCCAAAGCCAAACGATATCTGCTAACAGGCGACAGCCTCACGGGCGCTGAAGCAGAACGAGCGGGGCTCATCAGCATGGCCGTCCCCGACGACGAATTGCTGACGACCGCAATGTCCTTCGCGACCCGACTCGCAAAAGGGCCACCCAGGTCGATCGGTATGACAAAGCGCTCCCTGAACCAGTGGCTCCGCCTAGCAGGGCACACCGCTTTCGATTACTCAGCGGCCCTAGAGACTCTTGGCTTTCTCGGGACTGAAGTAAAGGAGGGACTCGCTTCACTTCAAGAAAAGCGGGACCCCAAGTTCTAACGTCAGGATCAAACTAACCCCTGTTCCCTACAGAGCAAGTGATCAACGAAAACACCTCCAGTGACCCCAGCGGCTTCTTGACTCGCTAGAAAGAGCGCCGCTTTCGTAAAGTACTTCCCTGGGGAGCGCCATCGAGACGTATCCGCCTTACTGAGATGGCCTGCCAAACCCTCAGACCAGGTCGGCGCCCCGGGGCTTAGAGCGTTTACCGCGATATTGTAGCGCTTACCGTGATCTGCTAGCCCAGTAGACAGGCGTTCGAGAGCCGCTTTGCTCGTGCCATAGGCAACACTTATCTTATTTACCGATCCATCACCATCTTTCACACCAGAATAGTTAAGCCCCGAGGCGAGTGACGAGATGTTGAGGATGTTACCCCACCCAAGTTTGATCATCTGCGGTATAAGCAGGCTTGAAAGCCGAAAAGGTGTTCGGACGTTAATCGCTGTGACCAGATCCCATCCCTTTGGCTTGACGTCCCAGGCTAGCTGGTTGTACGGCATGCTGATCCCTGCGTTGTTAACCAAGACGTCAATACGACCGAAAGCCTTCAGGCCAACATCAACGAGACGAACTACATCCTCCTCCAACGCGAGGTTGGCCCTCACAGCAACCGCCTTAGCGCCTAAAGACTCGATCTCTGAGACAGCCTCTCCTATCGTGCCCACGGCCTTTTCGGTACTCGTCTCAGTGCGCGCAGCAACAATTATTGAAGCCCCTGCCTTTGCCAACTCGATGGCGAGGGCCTTACCCAGCCCACGGCTCGCCCCAGTTACAAGAGCAACTTTGCCAGAGAGATCCATGTGTCAGTCCTGGTGTGAGAGTTACAGAATCCACATCGTAACATCGAGCAACAAGTGCACAGGACCGTAGTCGAAAACCAGTCACCCGAAGTTTCGTGACACCCCTCATCGAGCAGGCCCATTTGCCGATTGGCGCTACAATCGCAGCTGGGTAGTCAGCTAAAGGAGGCAACAATGGGGCAAACGGGCCTCGTACACGGAATAGCGGCGATCGATTGCGGACTTGATCCCATGTGGGGTCAGCCGCGGAACATGGCAGGCAAGGCCGCGCGTCTTTTTCGTGACGCCGACAGCCTTAATTATGGTCATCCCTCACAGCACCTATTCAAGGACGCAGCGGAGAGGTCGACACAAACACATACGCCCGAAGAAACGATCGCCATGATGGACGAATTCGGCATTGATCGAGCCCTAATCGGTGTGCACGAGGAAGACGCTGACGAAACGCTCGAGGTCATGGGCAGGTACCCAGGCCGTTTCTACGGAAAACTAGTCGTGGACCCTGAGGAAGGCATGGAGATGGTCCGCAAAAGCGAGGCTTACGCCAAGGGGAACCCTCTAATAAAGGCCCTGAACGTCTCGCCATTCTCTGTGCAAAAACCACCTAACGACAAGGTTTACTACCCCCTCTACGTTAAAGCCATCGAACTGGACCTTCCCGTAGTTATGACAGTGGGACTTCCTGGGCCGAGAGTCCCCGGCGAAATGCAGAATCCCATCTACCTTGATGAGCCCCTCTGGTTCTTCCCCGAGCTGAAGGTCGTGATGATGCATGGAGGCGAACCTTGGGAAGCCATGTGCGTAAAACTCATGCTGAAGTGGCCCAACCTTTACTTCATGACTTCCGGATTCGCACCGAAACACTATCCGAAAGACATCATTTATTACGCCAACACCCGTGGATCCGACCGCGTGATGTATTCGGGTTACTACCCGGGCCTGTCCTACGAACGTCTACGGTCTGACCTGGAGAACTTGGAGCTTCGCGAACACGTCTGGCCCAAGTTTCTCCGCACCAATGCGATCGCTGCGTTCAAGCTCGAATAGGCAGTCATGAGTCTCATCGACTGCCACGTCCACACCTTTCCCACAGAGGCTGGTGCCCGCGAATTCATGACTCACGTCCGCATGCCCAATGCCAACCCAATCGGGACTATTGAGGAACTCATCGAGAGCCGGAAGGGCACTGCGATCGTCCACACCAACATAGTCTTCCTGCCAACAGTGATGTGGTACAAAGCAGCCCTCGAAGCAATCGATGGCCAGGTGAAGGATCGGCGAGAAGTCGAAGCCGGAGCCCTCAACTCATACCTGCAACAGATCGACG
>CAZUGG010000052.1:0-4974 GCA_964619905.1 uncultured Dehalococcoidia bacterium | reverse complement strand
GAAGTCGGTATAGGCTCCATATACGCCGGCCGGTTCAAGGTCCGGCCAACCAGTGACATGATAAAAACCGGCTAGCGAGGCCGCCATATTCCCATAGCCACCATAGGACGAGTGCGGCCCAGTCTGTCCTTGCTGGCAGGTGCTGTAATAGATGATGTCCTCTTTAAGTTTCCTTATGTTCGAATAGTCCAACCCCCACCCGCGCATAGCGCGGGGAGTGAAACTCTCCGCAAGGACCGTCGGCTTCCACTCTCTAACAATTCGCCTAATGAGCTCTCGCGCCTCCGGTTTGGCCAGGTTGAGCCCTAGACCATATTTGCCGGTGTTGAAGTTTGCGGGGAATTGACTGCGGTTGAAACCAGGTTTGCCGTCCTTAAACGGCGGTACGCTTCGCGCGGGATCAGGACGGATCACCGACTCCACCCTAATGACCTCCGCACCGTGGTCAGCTAGATACTTCATCGTGATCGGACCAACGCCCACCCAAGACATATCAAGAACGCGTAGACCTTCGAAAGGAAGTCCCGCATTCGAATTGCGCGAGCCATTCGTCAACAAGGGACCTTTACTAACCTCATCGAATATTTCGTCGTTATGTTCACCAATGGTTGGGGCTCGACGCCGAATGTCGATGCCCGTCTCACTCAACTTGATATAGGGTCCCGGGAAGCTAATAGTGTTCCGATTCGGGGCTGGCAACATCCTGTGCCAAAAGCCTCGCGCCTCGAGTTGAGGACTCTCCCATATGTCCTCCACCGTCTGGCAAGGCGCCAACATGATCGAATGCTCGATCGCCCTCTCGAATAGCTCTTTCTTTGTTTTGCCAGCGAAGAACTTCTCGACGCGCATCTGTACGTCTAGAAACTCCAGAACCTCGGGGGCGTCTGAAGAAGCGACGATAAGCTCTTGAAGATCCTGTGTGGACCAGTCCCGCTCCCTCATTTCTTTGGTAGCGTAGCCTTCCTCATCCATCCATGCGACAAGCGCCTTCATCGAGCTTGCAGAAACAGTGCCACCCAACGCGAGCGCGCTGACCGATCCGTCCTTGCAGGCATAAACCCACCGTGTATCCAGCTTCCCATAGGCACGGATTGCTCCGCCGCGATGGACATTCTCCTGAACCAAAGCGGGATAAGCCGAGGCGTTCATAAGTGTCCACACAACCGCCGCTTGCATAGATACATCAACCTGTTGGCCTAAGCCTGAACTGAATCGTTCCCAGAGAGCCGTCATCGTACCCACCGCAGCCTGGGCGCCGGCGAGGAGCTCACACTGCGGGGCAGACACACGCACGGGGGCTCTCGACTGGTCCCCACATAGATAGGTCAGGCCTCCCATCGACGAAGCAACAAGATCCGTCGCCTTGAAGTGGGCGTAGGGGCCAGTCTGTCCGAAGGGAGTCATTGATGTATACACGAGGCTCGGATTCCTCTTCGAGACAGTTCCGTAGTCCAATCCATGTTCCTTCATGGAGCCCGGTTGCGAAGACTCCAAGAGAACATCCGCACTGTCTATCAACCGTCTAAGCTGTGATTGACCAGCAGAAGAACCGAAGTCGACCGCAACGCCACGTTTGTTGTTGCAGTACGCCCACCAGAACAGGCTGTTGTCGGGTCCGGGTTCGTCTCCAATGAAAGGACCTTGGTCACGAGTCGAGCTGCCCTCAGTTGGCTCGACCTTAATGACGTCGGCTCCTAGGTCTGCCAAGACCTTGCCACACCAGTTAAAGCCTCCCTCGGAAAAATCGATAACCCTATACGGAGCGAGAGCGGATCCCGGGCGGCCACGCTGGCGGGACATTGAAGACCTCCGTTCGATTGGCAACCGACCAGCCAGCGGCGCTATCCTCGCGCCACGACCGTCTTCTTCTTCGACCATGCCTCACGAGCGCGATTCCACATCCGGCAGTGAGAACAAATCTCGGCGGTTGTGGGTTCTCCACACTCTGAGCACTCTCTCAGGACAACATTGTCAACTTCGCTCAACATAGGCCGCAGTCGATCAAGAAAGCCGTTCATGAAGGACGACTTTGTGCCAGGTGACTCGTGCTCAAGCTTGTTTAGTGCTTCCTTAAAAAGGATGCTTTTCGCTCCAGCCGCGTTAGGGCACTCCTCTTCAATGTAATCGATGCCCCGAAGCAAGACATAGCTCAATGTCTCCCGCTCCGTGAAAGTGTACAGGGGCTTTACTTTACGCACGAGTTTTTCGTTTTTGGACTCAAGGACGGGAGCCTGACGAGCCAGATATTCAGTTTGCCAATGAAGCACGTTACCCATCAGGGTCGCGGCTTCATCATCCAGATTGTGCCCCGTCGCTAGCACATCGTAGCCTAGCCGATGCGCCGTCTCGTTGGTCACGTAGCGCTTGGTCAGACCACAACCAGAACAAGGCACACGCTTTAGGATTTTGGACAACTCAGTGATGCCCACTAACCCATCACCGAGTTCGTTTTTCACCTCGTGTACGATGAGGTCGCCGCCAACCTGCTCAGCGAAGGCAACGCTCTTCTCTTTTGAGCGAGTGGAATACTGACCAATTCCGAGATCGATGTAGAGCCCAGCAGTCTGATAGCCCAGTCGTATTAACACGTCCCACAGCGCCAAACTATCTTTTCCGCCGGAGACCGCCACGAGAATCTTCGCGTCGGGCGGGAACATCTGGTGCGATTTGATGTTTCGGGCAACATGTTTCTCAAAGAATTCCAGATAGTGAGGCGGACAATAGGCGGCATGATGCCGTCTCATGTCGACCTGAGCCCTTTCCCCACACTTCTGACATCTCAACGCGCGCCTCCCGAAATTGCCGAGATAACTTCGATGGTGTCCTCATCGCGAACGAAGGCATCCCGGGTGAGAAGATCGGAGCCGCTAAGAACAACGATAGCTTCGGAATTGAGGTCGAGTTCCCGGAGGATATCCTTGAGCTGCCGGTTTCCGGCTACCTCCAACTCGCGCCTTCGAGGTTGTCGGATTATTACCTTCACGCGGCTCACTCCTGTCTGTAAATTATAGGACGTGCCGAATCGACGAACAAATTAAGAGCTCCTTCCCGTTTCGGCGTAGACTTACGTAGTTGCCATCCCTCGAGATTTCGGGGTTGTTTGAAGCCTATTGGTTATCGAACGTCACCCACAGCGGCGGTAATTACCAGTTATCCTAGCCTGGCAATCTTAGGGGGGTTATTTCCCGAAGTCTCTCCGTTAGCATCGCACCTTCTTTGGATGTTGCACCATCTAGTAATGAGCTTGCTTTCAAAGTTTTTCGGCAATACTCCGAAACCCGATGACGCTCTAACCTTATGCGCCATGGGCCGTGGGTCTATGGACACCGGCGATTGGAAAAGCGCGATAAACGCGCTATCCGAGGCTATCAATCGCGACCCTAACTATGCCGAGGCCTACCACCTTCGCGGCATGGCCCATCACATGTCCGGCAAAGACGAAAAAGCACTAACCGATTTCGATCGGAGCCTCGAACTTCGACCCTCCAATACTGAGGCTTACATAAGCAGAGGCTGTTCTTACGATCAGGTTGGAGACAGGCAATCTGCCATCCATGATTTCAATCAGGCCCTCAGGTTAGCACCAAACGAGGCCAGAGCTTTCAACAGTCGCGGGATCGCCTATATGAATTGTGGGGAATTCGATCGGGCAGTGGCTGACTTCAGCGAGAGTATTCGCCTCAACCCTCACGAGCCTTGGAACTACTTCTCGCGGGCGATCGCCTACGACCAAATGCAGCACTTTAACCTAGCGATTTCCGACTTGAACTTCTGTATCCGTAAATCACACAGAACCGGTGAAGCCCATTTTCAACGCGCTCTAGCCTATGCCGCGCTCGGCGATGAAGTTCAAAGCAACAATGACTCTCTCGAAGCGGTCCACCATGGTCTGAACGAGGGTACCGTGAAGCGCCAAGTCTCCTTACGCAAAAAGCGGCTCAAGAACACCGAGACCAGCGACTAGCGGAACCCAGAGGATTAACTGGTGACAGCTCCCTCCGATGCGCTCGAAACAAGTCGGGCGTACTTTGCAAATACCCCTGATTTGTAGCGTGGCGCCGGTGGACTCCAAGCCTTCATCCGCTCGTTGAGCGTATCATCGGGCAGATCTACGTTCAGTTCCCGACCCTCGATGTCGAAGACGATAATATCCCCATCACGCAGGGCAGCTATCGGACCTCCGACAGCCCCCACTCGTGCCACATCCCCGGCCATCAACCCGTGTGTGGCGCCAGAAAAACGTCCATCGGTTATCAAGGCGACCGTCTCACCCAAACCTTCACCCACGATAGCAGCAGTCACGCCGAGCATCTCTCTCATCCCTGGTCCGCCCCGCGGCCCTTCGTAACGGATAACCACGACATCATCATCCTTGATCTCACCGCGTTTAACTGCATCGAACGATGCCTCTTCGCTGTCAAACACACGGGCCGGTCCCCGGTGAACCAAACGCTCATGCCCAGCTAGTTTCACAACACATCCCTCTGGAGCAAGGTTGCCGCGCAGGATCGCCAATCCACCTGTTGTCTTGATCGGATCGCTCAACTCTCTTAACACCACCTGGCCAGGAGTTTCTATCGCGCTGGCCGCCTCCTCACCAATCGTCCGGCCCGTCACGGTCAACTCGTTGGCGTTGAGCAGTCCCGCTTCTAGCAAACGGTGTGCGACCAAAGCAATGCCTCCGGCCGCGTACATATCCTTGGCTACATACTTCCCACCGGGCTTTAAATCGGCCAGCAAGGGTGTTTTACTACTGATGGCATCAAAGTCGTCGATGGACAACGAAACGCCAATTTCTTTCGCGATCGCTAAAAAGTGCAGAACGCCGTTAGTCGAGCCGCCAGTTGCGGCAATCGTTGCGATAGCGTTGTCGATTGCCCTACGGGTCACGACCTGACTGGGCCGCAAATCTCTTTCGATAACATCCATCACAAGTTTTCCCGCTTCGAATGCAACTTCGTCCTTGTCCGGATC
>CAZUGG010000051.1:0-6461 GCA_964619905.1 uncultured Dehalococcoidia bacterium | reverse complement strand
GACGGCGTCGGGATGCTGTTTGAAAACGAAGGGAATCTGGCCAATGGCCTCATTGCCGAGTATTGGCATCCCACCTATGGGACTATGCGGGAAGTTGGAGAAACGGTGAGGCTCTCTGAATCCCGGGGCCACATCTGGGGGCCCCCGCCCTTAATTGGGCAACATAGCGAGGAGATTCTTGCCGAGCTCGGTTATGGAGAAGAGCACAGGCGCGAGCTACGTGAGCAGAATATCGTAGCGTGGCCCGATGGTGTGCCCTCCCAGAATTAGCGGATGGTATACCCGGAGAAAACGGTCTCCACACTGACTTATGTTGGCTTCTGGAGACGTGCGGCGGCATTGGTCATTGACGTCGTGGCTCTCTTCATACCGTCACTAATCGTTGGGCTCATTGCGGGAGCCGTGTTGGGTTCGGGCAACGAGGCTTTTGTTGTTGGGGGCATTGCTGGGATCTTGTTGGCAGGTGTGTATTTTGTCTTGATGGAGACATCACATAATCAGGGTACGTTGGGCAAAATGGTGATTCGGGCTAAAGTGACGGACGAGAACGGTCGACCGATCACGAGAGACCAAGCAATTTCGAGGTTCATCGTTAAAGAGATCCCCTCGATCTTGTCGTTGGTGCCTATTGCTGCCATAGCCTGGTTAGTATTCTTGTTGCTGACGGTGTGGGCGGTGACAGTGGCTAAATCAGAACGGAAACAAGGGCCGCACGACATGTTCGCCCGAACGCTAGTGATTGATAAGTAGCAAGGGCGCTTACATTTCTTCAGGTGCGGACATCCCCATTAGTCCTAACGTTCGTGCGAGAGTAATTTTCGCTGCCTCCGCTAACTTCAGTCTTGCTGTTGTCAACGGTTTGTCAGGCGAAACTACTCGGCAATGCTTGTAGAAGTGGTGAAAGGCGGAGGCCAGCTCCTGGGCGTAATGGGGTAGGTGGTGAGGCTCTCGGGTAATTGCGATTTGGTCTACGAGTTCCGGCAATAGGACCATCTTGCGGCTTAATCCAAGTTCGGCCTCGTGGCTTAGCAGTGAAACGTCACCATTTGAGTGATCGATGCCGCGTTCTTTTGCCAGCCGCAGAATGCTGGCGATTCTTGCGTGGGCGTATTGGACGTAGTAGACAGGATTGTCCTGTGACTGGCGTTTTGCTGCCTCCAGATCGAAATCCATTTGGCTATCCGCTGAGCGTGCAAGCAGAAAGAACCGGCAGACATCGCGCCCTACTTCGTCAACGACTTCTCGAAGAGTGATCAGATCCCCCGATCTTTTGGAGATCTTAATTACCTCGGTACCTCGTTTGAGGGTGACCAGTTGCCCGATTACGAAGAGTAACCGCTCGGGGTCGTGGCCGAGCGCGGACATTGCTGTTTTCATTCGGGGCACATGGCCTTGGTGGTCCGCGCCCCAGACGTCGATGACGAGGTCGAAACCGCGTGTGCCAAACTTGTTTCGATGGTAGGCGATGTCAGAGGCAAAGTAGGTCGGCGTTCCGTTGCTTCTGACCACAACGTTGTCTTTCTCGTCGCCTAAGGTTGTCGAGGTGAACCAAGTAGCGCCCTCTCGTTCCACCAGGTAGCCTCGTTCTTCCAACTCGCCCATTGTGGCTTCGTAGTCACCGGTGTCGAAGAGCGATTGCTCGCTGAACCATTCATCGAATTCCACTCCGAGAGTTTCGAGGTCACTGCGAATCAGCTCGAGCATTAGGGGAAGAGCCGCATCTGCCAGGCGACGTTTCGCCTTTGCTGGGTTGTCTCGTAGTAGGAGTTCCAAGCCAGCTCGGTCGCTATCCTCGACAAGAATTTGCTGTGCGGTCTCGTGCACGTAGTCGCCTGAGTAGCCGTCTTCAGGAAGCGGCACGTCGAGTCCTAGTGACTGGGCTGCCCGCGCGTGAACTGAGGCATAGAAGTTGTCCATTTGGTTGCCGGCGTCGTTCACGTAATACTCTCGCACCACGTCGAACCCAGCGGCCTTTAGAACGTTTGCTAATGTGCTGCCAAGTACCGCGCCGCGAGCGTGGCCCACGTGAACCGGACCCGTGGGGTTCACGCTGACGAATTCGATCTGGACCTTTCGACCTTTTCCAAAGTTGCTGTTGCCGTACTGCTCTTGGTGTTTGAGGACCGTTTCGACTTGACTTGCTAGCCAGCTATCGGCTAGGCGGAAGTTTATGAACCCCGGCTTCGCTGCGTTAGCTTCGGATACTTCGGGGACCATGGGAAGCTCGCTGATGATAAGTTCCGCGATCTGGATGGGGTTCATGCGAGCCTGGCGTGCTAACTTCATCGCTAGATTGGACGCGTAGTCGCCGTGGTCCAAGTTCTGAGGACGCTGGATATCAGCGTCAGGTAACGGCCCCGAGGGCAACTTCCCCACTTCCATCGCCGCGTGGGCTGCGGCATTGGTAGCGTCGCGAAGCTTGTCTCGTAGTTGTCCCATGGGTGAAGGTCGTTTTTTCGTCTTGCTAGTGATTCTGCCCAGGCCCTAACAGTGGAACGCCACCAGGCAATACGGTGTCTTCGGGAAATTTTTGACGACACGTTGGAGAAAAGGGCTTTTTCTAGTATCGCGTTGCAATGCTCCTCTTGTCACGCTTCGCCATGAGCAGCTTCACGTCCGCGCCACCAGGCTCTCACTGCTTCATGCAGAGCCGCGTGTTCAGGGGCTGCCAAGAAAGGATCGTTGTCCATAATGCTGCGTGCTTCTTCCCTGGCTAGCTCGATCATAGCGATATCGGAAAGTCGGGCCATACGAAGGTCCGGGATTCCCGACTGCTTCGTGCCGAAGAACTCACCCGGTCCGCGCAGCCTCAGGTCTTCCTCGGCCAGTGCAAAGCCGTCGTTAGTTTCCTCCATTATGCGGAGCCGCTCGCGGCCGTCCTCGTTGATAGTCTCAGAGATGAGGACGCAATAGCTCTGATGCTCGCCACGGCCAACTCGTCCTCGGAATTGGTGTAGTTGCGATAAGCCGAAACGATCTGCTGAGTCCACGATCATCGTTGTTGCGTTGGGAACATCGATACCAACTTCAACTACTGCGGTGGAGACAAGAATGTCGAGAGACCCGTCGCGAAACTGACGCATTGCCTGGTCCTTCTCAGTTGATGAGAGACGGCCGTGGAGAAGGCCTAGACTAAGTTCTGGAAAGACATCTTGAGCTAGTCGTCCGTATTCTTGTTCCGCGGCTGCCGCCTCCATCTTTTCTGATTCTTCAATCAACGGGTAAATGATGAAGGCCTGTCGGCCCTTTGCTACCTCACGGCGCACAAACTCGTATGCGACTTCTCGTCTCTCCCCTTCAACCCATTTCGTTTTGATAGGCAACCGTCCAGCAGGCATTTCGTCTATCGTTGAAACATCGAGATCGCCGAACACAGTTAACGAAAGGCTCCGAGGGATAGGGGTCGCTGTCATAACTAGAAGGTGAGGGTTATAACCTTTTTGGCGAAGTTCGGCTCGTTGCATCACGCCAAAGCGATGTTGCTCGTCGACGATTACCAGCCCCAGGCTCGCAAAGACCACTTCCTTCTGAATAAGTGCATGGGTGCCGACTAAAATATCAATCTCGCCTTCGGCAAGCAGCGCAAGGATTTCCTGCTTGCGCTTCCGGGTAGTGCTCCCGGTTAAGAGCCCGAAAGTCACTGGGTTGCTTATGTAATCAAGCTCGGCGCGCAGGATGTCGGGAGACTGCCCTGGAGCGGTGAACTCGCCGAACATGCCGACCACTTTCCCGAAGATATTCTGGATAGTTCTGAAGTGCTGTTCTGCAAGGATTTCGGTTGGTGCCATGAATGCCGATTGCTGCCTGTTGGCTGCTGCTATAAGTAGTGCTGCGAGGGCCACTACCGTCTTGCCGCTTCCAACGTCTCCCTGGAGCAAGCGAGTCATCGGCTCTGAACGAGCGAGGTCTGCGATGACGTGATCCAGAGACTTGCGTTGTGCACTGGTCAGCGAGAACTCGAGCGACGAGAGGAAACGTTCGATTATGTCCCCGTCTATGGTCAAAGGATGGCCAGGCAATTCTTGCTTCCAGGTCCGTTTTCGTTCGAGCACGCCCATTTGTATGAGAAGCAACTCGTCGAAGGCTAGTCGTTTTCGCGACGACTCCTTGGAGGCATGGTCTCGAGGGAAGTGAGCATCTGTTACTGCTTCCCCCAGAGGCTTGAGCTTAAGTCGTTGTCGAAGTTCTGGGGGTTGGAAGTCGACGAGTTCCTTAACGGACGCATCAATCGAGCGTCGTGTCATTACCCGTAGCCGGCGTGATGTAATACCTTCAGTTAGGGGGTAGATTGGTATGAGGCCCCCGGTATGGACTTGGTCTCCCCCGCCGAGCAACTCCCATTCGGGGTTCTCGAAGACTTTGCGCCCCCTGAAGATCGTCACACGGCCGCTGAGGGCGATTGTTTCCTGACCGCGTAGTGTTTTGGCGAGATATGGTTGGTTGAACCAGACGGCTCGGACAGTACCAGTTTCGTCGCCGACCACTGCTTCGCAGGCCTTCATTCTTCGGCCCATACGTATCTCTCGTGCCTCGAATAACGAGCCTGTTACTGTCTGTTCGGAACCGGGCTCAAGATCCCGGATTGGCTGCGAGTTGGTGAAGTCGATGTGACGACGAGGGAAGTAGTAGAGTAAGTCTCGGATGGTCTCCAATCCAAGTTTTTCCAGGCGGTTCTTTGTCCTGGTGTCGATACTGGCTATTTGCGCAAGTGGTGTCGAAAGCCCTTGTCCGGTTTCTAGAAAAGGCCTCTGGGCTGAGGCACGGGGTCTCCGGGCGGGCGGCGCCTTCAGGGAGGTTGTCTTGCCAAAATCCGCAGGCACGTTCGGCGACTTCTTTTGGGAAGGTGCTGCCGTTTCCGCTTCAGGGTCAAGCAAGGAGGCAACTCGGATTGCATCCTTGATCCAACCTTCTCGCTCAACCTGGGACTTGGTGCTGTAGAGCGGCGATGCTACACCAAGCCTCTGCAGATTGGACCGCACCATTGGGTGGGGCAGTGTTTGGAGAGCCTGTGAAGCCCAGCGCTCCAGGAATTTGTCCAGCCCTCCCACCACAGCCCTGTCTTTATAGCCAAGGCTTGCTTCTAGTTCTAGCACCTTTCTTAACTGGCGGCCCAGCTGTTGAGCTTCCTTCGAGGAAGCTTGAGTGGTGTCAGTCAAGCTAAGCTCCGCCGGGAAGGATTGCTAGACCCAATGCTTTGGGTCCCAGGTGCGTTCCCATGACAGGGGAGAATTCAGAGATCATGATGTGATCGTCCGGCACTCGTTTGGTACAACTTTCCGCAAGAGCTTCGACATCAGTGCGGTCAACGCTGTAAATCAATCCCAGCGAGACGTCATTCCCCTTTGAAGTCGCGATCTCGTTGAAGCGTTGAAGCAGGCGCTTTCGGCTTCGAACTCGGTCAAAAGGATGAGCTTCTCCATCGCGCAATTGGAGTATGGGTTTGATGTCGAGAACTCCGCCGAAGAAACTTTGCAAACGGCTGGCCCGGCCGCCCCGGGCTAGATATTTCAAGGTTGATACTGAAAAGTACGTTTCTACGCGATCCCGGTTCTGACCCAACCAGGTGGTCGCATCGTTGAGCGAGCCGCCTGCTTGCGCGATTCGAGCGACCTCCCGAACTAGAATCCCAAGGCCCAGTGATACCGTGAGTGAGTCGTAAGCGTCGACACGAGGCCCGTTGATCAGTTCCTTAGCTGCTTGCACTGCGGAACTGTAGGTCACGCTTAGTTTCGAAGAAACATGGAGCGATAGAATCTCGTCGGCGTCTCGCGCGAGCTTTTGATAGGTTTCAAGAAGACTGCCGACTGATGGCTGCGATGTGGTGGGGTGACGCTCGTCTTCTACTAGCCGTCGATAGAAATCTTCACGCGAGATATCGAGTCCGTCGCGGTAAGTTTCAGTTCCGAAGTGAACGTTACAGGGCACGACTGTAACATCTAATTCATCGGCCATCCCGAGTGGCAAATCGGATGTGCTGTCGGTCACAATCTTTAGGGTCATGGTTTCCTGTAAGCGATGCTACTCCACGGAGATAAGATAAGGGTAGTGGGGCTGCCCTCCGGCCACAGCCTGGATTTCGGCCGTTGGGTGTAGGTCAACTAGCATATCAACGGCTGCCTCGGCTTGGGTCAGGGTAACTTCTGAACCGTAGTACAGGGTCACGTCGGCTTCCTCAGCATGTACCAAGAAGGACACCAGCGAGCTAAGGGCTTGATTGAGCGTCCCAGATGCTACCAGAGATCCTCCTGCGAATGCGATTGACTGGCCTTTTGCCACGGACTTGCCTTCTACGACCGAATCGCGCATCGCAGTGGTAACTTCTCCCGAGCTAATTTGTTGCATTGAGCGGACCATCGCCTTGCTGTTTTGCTCACCCGTTGCCTCAAAATTGAATGACATCATGGCACCTATCCCATGGATGATGTCTGTCGTGGGGATTACGTGGACGCGCGTGTTACTCG
>CAZUGG010000050.1:0-5029 GCA_964619905.1 uncultured Dehalococcoidia bacterium | reverse complement strand
GACGCAACCACGACCGCAGATGTACCCTCCGTTGTCGGCGTACAGTCGAAGAGCCGTAACGGATCAGCAATCATTCGAGACGCTTGATGCTCCTCAATCGTGATGGGACGTTTGTAGTTCACCGCCCCAGGGTTGGTCGCCCCATGCTTGCGGCATGTGACCGAAATCCACCCGAACGCCCTGGGGTCGACTTTGTACTCATATAGATAACGTTGGGCGATCACCGCCACCCAATGTGCCGGCACACGCATGCCAAACGGTGAGTAAAAAGCATGCTCCCCATGAACTCGGTCGGCCTTCGGTCCGTCACCATAACGACCGCTGATCGAACGAAAAGCAACTGCATACCTTGCTTGGCCGGTCGCTACTCCCATCGCCGCGACCCCAACGGTCGCCGAGCTGTTGCCATAAGCGGTCTCCGCAAAAAACCGCAGGTTGCGCCATCCGAAGCAGTTGAGTACCTCGCGCTCAGTCGTTGGATCAAAAACATGGCTCGTAAGACCATCCACATCATCAGGCTTCAGTCCCGCATCTTCGATAGCATTAGCGATGGCCTCAACTGCCAAGCCTAGACGGCTACGGGTTGCCTTGCGGGTAAACGACGTGGAACCTATCCCAACAATCGCCGTATCTTTGATTTTATTTTCCATAGGGCACGGTGCTCCATCAACATGGGGATTCTAACAGCACTTCAATCATTGCATCCTCTGGACGGAGAGGGTTACCCTTACTCTACGACGTACATACGTTACTCGAGGCAGGTGAGACATGAGCTGCAAGCTGAACCTGGTTTCAGGCGATTCCCATATCAATGAACCGCCCAATCTTTGGCTAGACCGCGTACCGAGCAAATTCAAAGATCGCGCCCCGAGAATCGAGCGCCTCGAACAGGGAGACGCCTGGATCATGGAAGGCTCCCCTGTCCCCATCAACTTCGGCAACAACGTAA
This sequence comes from uncultured Dehalococcoidia bacterium, assembly GCA_964619905.1. Lineage (GTDB taxonomy): Bacteria > Chloroflexota > Dehalococcoidia > SHYB01 > SHYB01 > DAOUKH01. The sequence goes on along the minus strand of CAZUGG010000050.1, from coordinate 4,080 downwards.
ATGGGGGGATGGCACCAGAGGATCGTTCGCCTTGGATTCGCTGGGAGGATGCTCGACAGGGAGGCGCAGACCCATCGATCCGGATGGGAGAACAAGACGAAGATGGAGTCGACGCGGAGGTCCTTTACCCCACACCACGAGTGTCCATGAATGTCTTCACCAACAACAAGGACACCGATTTCCATCTCGCCTGCATCCGAGCCTACAACGACTGGCTCTCCGGCTATGCGAGTTACAATCCCGAACGGCTGGTCGGGATCGCCATGATGCCGACGGTCGGCGTCAACTCCGCGATTGAAGAACTCCGGCGTGCAATGGCCCTCCCGGGGCTGAAGGGTGTACTCCTGGCCCGCTATCCCAATGGAGGAATGACTCCATCAGGTGATGACGATGCGTTCTGGGCGGTAGTCAACGAACTTGAGGTCCCCATCCAGATCCACGTCTCGCTCGCTGGCGAGCCCGACGCCGATCCTGACCGAAAAAAATCCGGCGCTCACGGCGAACTGCGTCACACGGACGCCCCATTGAGGGCCTTGGAGTTCATCAATAATGGCATCTTCGACCGCTTCCCCAAGCTTAAACTCGTGCTCGCCGAAGTAGATAGCTCTTGGGTCCCTTACGTCAAAGAGCAGTTCGACGACCGGCATAAACGGCATAACCCCACCCTTAAGCCTAAGATCGACAATATGCCGAGTTACTACTTCGACCATCACATCTTCACGACATATATCACTGACCACTACGGAGTCCTGAACCGGCACCACATCGGCGTCAGCCAAATGATGTGGTCAAGCGACTTCCCTCATGGGGGTACGGATTGGCCAAATTCACTTAAGACAATCGAGAAGGATATGGTGGGCGTCCCAGACGATGAGCGCCATGCCCTCCTCGCTGGAAACGCGGCCCGCGTATACGGTCTAGAGGCAGGTAAGCAGTAAAGACTTGAAGCCCATCTGCTAGCGTAAGACCCTAGTACCAACCGACTTGGCCAGGATCCGTACCAATTGGGCTGCAATCTGAACTTGCCACGCCAGCCAGTATTCAATCAGCCGAAGGTAATTGTCTGCACGATCCCAAACAACTAGCCCAAGGCAAGATAACAAGCGCCTCACTCTATCTTCCGGTACATCTGTACCCAATCGCCCTCGCAAGCAACCTCGTCATCTCTAGTCCTATTGATGATCTGCAATCGGAAGGTCACGACCCCCCGGTCGCCCCGCCGTGTTTCCCGTTTGTTTGCCACTTCGATTCGGACGGTAACCGTATCGCCCAAATAAACCGGCGCTGCAAACTTCCAGTCGTTCAAGCCTAAAAACCCCATGCTATATGGCGACGAGATGCCAGCGGAGAACATCAAGCCACTCATGATCGACATGGTCAGCATGCCATGGGCGATGCGTTCTCCAAACTCGCTCGCGCGAGCGTGCGTCTCATCCAAATGCAATGGATGGTAGTCACCGGAGACCCCTGCGAAGTTCACCACGTCCGCTTCAGTCACCGTACGGGAGGGTGCCGGTATGACCTCACCAACCGTATAGGCATTGAAATCCTTTTCGTGAGCGTTCACTTAAACCACCTTTTTTAAGCTTTCGTGCCAGTGCTGTTGCTATAATCCGTAGCCGCTCCGGCGGCCGTCACTCAAGCTCAACTCGAGGGAGTAAGGCAATGCGTCAGTACACAAACGAAGAGATGGTCCTCGGCGATCTGCTCCAGGAAAAATCCAGGAACTACCCCAACCGTGTCTTCGTCAGGTTCCACGACACTGAACTGACCTTTTACGAGTTTAATGAGATGGTCAATCGGGCCGCACACGGTCTGAGCAATCTCGGCGTGAGCAAGGGAGACAAGGTAGCAATCATGTTACCTAACTGCCCTGAATTCCTTTACACCACTTTTGCGATCGCAAAACTCGGCGCCATCGAAGTTCCTATTAATACTGCGTACAAAGGAGACTTGCTGGAACACATCATCAATTCGTCCGATTCCACCTATCTCGTGGTCGAAGATGAATGGGTTGATCGAGTGATCACAGTTGAGCCTAGACTCAAGAAATTGCACAGTGTCGTAGTGCGAGCCAAGGCTAATCTCAAACCAGTTGGATACGGGCTCTCCAAACAAACCCTCGACTTCTCATCTTTAATGTCGAAGTCAGCCCGCGAACCCAATGTTGATGTAAGCCATGGGGACTTACAGGCGATCATGTACACATCTGGCACCACTGGGGCATCCAAAGGAGTTATGGTCTCCCACGCACACGCCATGACGTGCGGTCTCGATTGGCTCAAATACACTAACTTTCAGCGTGACGAGATCCTCTACTGCCCCCTACCTCTCTTCCACGGCGTCGGCCTTTGGTGCGGCGTCATGGCAGCGCTCCTGAGCGAATCCTGCATTTGTATCGTCGATCGATTCAGCGCGTCGTCTTTCTGGCCCGATATTCGGCGGTTTAAAGCCAACGTCTCGCTTGGCATCTTCTCGATGATACCGATTCTGCTGAACCAACCCTCCGGACCAGATGACAAGAACCATACTTTAAGAGCCTTCTACCTCGGCCAATCGGCCATGGACCAACCCTTAAATGAACGTTTCGGTGTCCGATCTGTCGAGATCTATGGCAGCACGGAGTTGGGAATCGGTACGGGTAGTCCTTATGGGGAGTGGCGACCTGGCTCCTGTGGACAGGTGAACACTGACTCATACGATGTCCGTGTCGTCGATGAATTCGACCGCGAACTGCCACCTGGGCAGCCCGGTGAGCTCGTCGTTCGCCCAGTGAAGCCTTTCGTCATGACTACCGGGTACTATAACTTCGCTGAGGCGACTTCCAGCGCTTTCCGCAATCTCTGGTTCCACACCGGTGACCGTGCCTATCGAGACGAGGACGGTTATTTCTTCTTCGTTGATCGAGTCAAAGATGCGATGCGCAGGCGTGGGGAAAACATCTCTTCATTCGAAGTGGAACGCGGAGTCAATGCCCATCCCGCTGTGCTCGAGTCTGCCGCGATTGCAGTACCCTCCGAGCTTGGTGAGGACGACGTCAAAGTCTGCGTGGTGCTTCACACTAACGAAAATCTTGCTCCCGAAGAACTGCTTGCGTTCTGTGAAGAGCGCATGGCCTACTTCATGGTCCCTCGGTACCTGGAGTTCATCGACGCCCTTCCTAAAACTCCAACAGAAAAGATTGAGAAATACAAGCTCCGCACTGCTGGTCAAAACGGCATCACCGCTGGAACCTGGGACCGTGAGAAGGCAGGCTACAAGATTAAAAGGGGCTAGCTCCTTTGACGCCTCTGGCTAATCCCGCTGCAGTTGGAAATCACTTAGATGTCGCACTACCGTCTTGTCCCCGTCTGGAGGGGGCAGGTCGATCGAAGTGTTGAATCGATGGAGCATGTTGTAGAAGAGGACGAAAAACGACAGTTCCACCACCTCTTCCTCGGAGAAGAACGAACGTAAATTGGCAAACCTGCCATCGTCAATCATCTGTGGGTTCGCGATCAAGTACTCGGCGTACTCCAGCGCGATGCGTACCGGCTCCGGCAAGTCGGAAAGGCCAGTTGAAATCCGGCCCACTTCGTCTTCGGTCAAGCCCTCTTGCTGAGCCTCAGCAAAGCGGATATGGCTTCAGTGGTTGCAACCAGCCAGAGCCGCCGATTTCAGTCGCAGTAACTCCCGGAGGCGTGTATCCAGTTTGCCGTCGCGCCAGAGAGCGCGGTACCTCTCGATATACGCATCATGGCCTGTCTGTGGCAGTTTGCGCCTGATCTCGGCCAGGCTGTCTCCTGATATACGCGCCGTCACGACTACGATCCTTTGGGGGGAAGGTCTCCAGGCTTCATAACGCCCTTAGGATGCTTATCTCGAATGGTGAGAAATTCGGCGCCTTGAGGCCCCGCCACGAGGGGTCCATAGACAGTACCTTCATCAATCGCCAGTACCGTCCCTGGTTTGTAGACAGTACCACCAACGTTCAGTTCACCATCCGTCACATACAGAATCTCGTTGCATGGATGCCAGTGGGCCTGGACCTCCATTCCAGGATCGTAACGTGCCCGGCCTAAAATCGGCCCCGTATCGAAG
>CAZUGG010000049.1:0-4964 GCA_964619905.1 uncultured Dehalococcoidia bacterium | reverse complement strand
AGCATTGTGAAAGAAGCCCGCCTTCGCGGCGCTGGTGGCGACAAATGGCTCGGCGACGAATTGAACATCGTCCTAGTTGTAGGGCCCGAACATAGGCGTTATTTCGCCGAGTCAGGCATGTCGAAGAGCCAGATGCGCGATTACTTGTGGCCTCGTATGACAAAAAAATCAGGCAATGGAGAGCGCCGACTAAAATTAGGGAAACCGGATAATATATTGATCGTGTCGGCGGGTGGGCCTGGGATGGCAGAAACTTGGCTACTCTTGCCCCACCTGGCCTTAGCCATAACCAAGCAAGTCGATCTTCCCGGGAGGTAATCATGGCTCACAACGAAATCGTAGCTCTAGACCCGACCAGTGGACCACTTGATCGAAAGGACCCAAGAGCTTTCCCTGAAAGACCCGAAACTCTGAATGGCGCCGTTGTTGGCCTAGTAGCCAACGGCCTAGGCGAAGGTCAGAAGATGATGGACGCCCTCTATGATGAACTTAACAAAGAAGCCGAGATTCTCGGCTCGGTCCGCGTCCTAAAAAGCAGCGTCTCGGTCCCTCCTGACAAACAAGATTGGGAGCGACTGCTTTCCGAGGTAACCGTAGCCATCACCGGAATGGGAGGCTGAGGCTCCTGCAGTGCGCGCAGTATGCGCGACGCGATCGAGCTTGAGTGGGCGGGCGTCCCAAGCGTAGCGATCATCCACGAGGCAATGGCTGGTTCAGCCGACTCCATGAAACGTTTGAGTGGAACAACTGATTACGATTATGTCACCGTCGGTTATCCCCATATTCCGCTTGCGGTCTGGACCGACGAGGAAGCTCAGAAGATCGCCAAGGATCTCGCGCCAAAAGTTCTGGCAGCTCTAACGAAGCAAACACCTGAGTAGTCTTACAGCCTAAGGTCGGGGCTGTAGCCGCAGGTCAGCGCCGCCTCCTGCCACAGAGACGAGATTCCGGAGGTAGAAGGTCCAACGATCTAGGTGCCGTTCGTAGGCCTGCTGCCAGACGTCTCCTTGACCATAGCCCGACTGGATTAGCGTCAATAATGTGTAATCGGGACTTAGTCCCTCCCAAGACCATCGTGCGACTGTCGAACCATGAGCCCTTCGCACCGCATCGTCCACAAAACTAAAGGCAATGCCGTAAGCGGGATCATAGCCTTGAACCGAACCTTCAATCACCTCTCCATCGTGAAGTTCGAGCCGGTAACCTCGCCCCACCTCCGCTTCGAACCTCGCACAGCCTGCCATCCAGGCCGCAAGACCAGTTTCAGTCGTCAGGAATTGACGCGCTTTAGGTAGCGGGCACGCAACGGTGACTGCGATGTGAACCGATCCTGGAACGTCTCGAAAAATTGGGCACCCCAAACTCAGCTATCAAACGGGTGCCTCAAGGATATAATGATGCGAGGAATCGGATCAACAGAGCCGATCGCAAACTCTTGGAAATCGACCACCAGGCACCCGTCATAGCCCAAGCGGCGCAGCGTATCAAGGCACCCATTGATACGTTATGGCACGTCCTAACTAATGTGGAGGCGTGGCCGAACTGGCACCACGACATAGTGGATGTATCGATCGATGGACCTCTGGAACCTGGAACGCAGTTTGTTTGGAGATCGGGCGGCTTTAAAATTAGGTCCACATTCCAAGAAGTCGTCCCTCGCACGCGTATCGCCTGGATAGGCAAGACGACAGGAACGCAAGTATTCCAAGTGTGGCAGTTTGAGCTGGAGGGCGACAGCACGCGCGTCACGACGGCGGAATCACTTAGCGGATGGCTTCCTCGACTCTTCCAGAAGCGGATGCAAGACTCGCTGCAGTCAACCCTAGAGTCCTGGGTGCACGTGTTCAGACTCAAGTGTGAGGGGATGCAAATCGAGCCGGATCTGCCAGCTCCTACTCATAGTTAGCCAACAAATCCCCACTCCACAACGGACAGCGGCTGGATCACCAAGAGTGGACGCTCCTCGAGAACCATTGACCGGTACTGTTCGTATCTGATCCTAAGAAGCTCAAGGGCATCAAACCTATCAACTGCCTGTTCTAATACAGTTGCCGTTCCTTCAACAATCAGAAATCTTAGTTCAGACCAGTCGTCCGAATAGTGGTCGATTACAAACGAAACCCGCGGGTTACTTTTTACATTTCTGACGCGACGTAATCGACTCGGGTCTAACCGCTTTGGCTTCTCATCGATGGGACTAAAGAAGCACTCCCCATCAAAGGCATAGCAGATTGGCACCACATGTGGCTCTCCCGCCTGGTTCGCCGTTGCCAGACGGGCTACCCTATTTGTCTGGATGAATTGAACCTGTTTGGGGTTAAATAGAGTAGCGCCCATCGTCTATCATCTAATTCCTGCACCAGCCAAAATTCATGCCACGATCGCGGTCCGGCACCACTATTCCATAGCTTAGGCTTAGAATGATACTGCTAGTTGAGAAGGTGCAACCAGCTTAAGACTGATCCATAAAATCATCAGACTCTGGGGATAAGGCATAGCTGTTTCAGCCCCTTGATCAAGTTCCTCGCGAGTCTTGAGCCAACGCGTCCTAACCAACTCCACCATCGCAGACAAGACTGCACACAAACGTACGGTCAGAGCACCCCGCACGTCCGATACGATCCCTAGTAGAGTACCGTCATCTTGAACGACCTAAAAAGACCCGCTTCCGACACGCAACGGAAGTTAACACTGATGGAGGGCGACGGTATCGGTCCCGAGGTGGCGGCAGCAACCCTCCGCGTATTGGAAGCGGCCGGTGTGGATATCGAGTGGGACCGTCAGCTCGTCGGCGCCTATGCCCGCGAAAAAGTAGGCGCCCTTCTGCCCGAAGAAACGCTGGAATCAATTCGCCGCAACCTCGTGGGACTTAAGGCCCCTATCACGACCCCAATTGGCGAAGGATTCCCAAGTGTGAACGTAGGAATCCGGCAAGCACTAGACCTTTATGCTTGCGTACGCCCCGTAAAAACGATCCCCGGCGTACCTGCTCGGTACGACAATGTCGACCTAGTCGTTGTTCGTGAGAATACTGAAGATCTCTACGCGGGCAAAGAACACGAGGTCATCCCCGGCGTTATAGAGAGTCTCAAAATCATTACAGAGAAAGCCTCGACCAGGATCGCGGAGTTCGCCTTTCAATACGCCATTGCCAACCAACGACGCAAGGTTACCGCTGTCCACAAAGCCAACATCATGAAGCTGTCGGACGGCCTATTCCTCGACTCAACACGAGCCATAGCTGAGCATTATCCGAAAATCGAGTACAACGAGATGATCGTGGACAACACGTGCCTGCAACTCGTGATGGACCCAAGTCAATTCGACATCATTTTGACCTCTAACCTTTATGGAGACATCATCTCGGACTTGGCTGCGGGATTGATAGGGGGCATAGGCATCGTGCCTGGCGCCAACATAGGTTCGGACTACGCAGTCTTCGAGGCCGTACATGGAAGTTGGCCAGGAGCAGCGGGCAAGGGCATCGCTAATCCCACCGCCATGATCTTCACGGCTGTCATGATGCTGAAGCACATCGACCAAACAGAAACAGCGTTGCGAATCGAGCGCGCGATGCGAGAGGTTCTGCAAAGTCGCAAAGTTAAGACCGACGACTTAGGCGGCCACGCTTCGACGACCCAGTTTACGGATGCCGTCATCGCAGCCTTAACCGCAGGCTAGAACTGGTCGCCTCTTGAACCTACACGACCGAATAACACCTAATGTGCAACACCGGTCTTCGGACCGGATGATTAGAGAATCTGTTGTGCCCCGAAGTGTCGCATTGCGGCGGCCTCTTCGAGCAAATAGGTCAAGAGTTCACGGGCCTCTGCCTGACGCAGATCCAACGAAGAAATCGATAGCACACGGTAGATGACACCCGAACTCGCCACGGCCTCGACCGCACTTCCTATTTTGGGCAACTCCACCCCCAAGGCTTCCGCAACGAAAGGAGCCAAACTCCTTCCTATGCGCGACGAATGGGTGCGGGCAATAACCTTACCTTGGTGTCGAACAGTAAGCCCACGTTTGCCATGAAAGAGGTTGAGTTCGAGGGCTCCCCTGGGGCGCTCAATAAGCTGCTGACCGCGCTCAAGCGCTTTCTTCCGGCTGATCCCCAAGAGTTAACCAGATATCATCTGCCAAAAAATTCACCGGGCTCAATAGTCGACTTGCTGACGAAGTCTGCCACCTTAAGTTTGGTCGACCCGTTGGGCTGGACCCGACGCACTAAAAGTGAGCCTCCCCGCAGTGCCACGACAATCTGCTCCGCCGAGAGAGACACCACCTGGCCTGGAGCTCCTTCGGTAACCTTACCAAGGCTGCAATCGAAGATTTTGAGCCGCTCTCCACGGAAAGTAGTATGCGCACCAGGCTGAGGGTTACACCCTCGAACCAAGTCGTACACGTGCTGGGCCGACTTTGACCAGTCGATCACCGATTCTTTATCCCGGCAGAGCCCTTCGTAGGTGGCCCGTGCGTGATCTTGAGGAATGCGAGAAGCCTTCCCGGTATTAATCAAACGTACGGACTCGGCAATAGCCTCAACCCCCATCTCAAAGAGTTTGCCAAAGTAGAGCGAGCCCAGGGTGTCATCTGGTTCAATCTTTACCTCGCGCTGGAGCAAGATTGGACCGGTGTCAATGCCTTTATCGGGCCAGAAGATCGTCAGTCCGGTTTTAGTCTCCCCCTGAATAATCGCCCAGTTCATCGCACTAGCCCCACGGTGTTTGGGAAGCAAAGAAGGATGGTATTGAATAGTCTCTTTGGGCGGGGCAAAAAGAACCCTTTCAGCAAGGATGTCCGTGACAAACGCCATCACGTTGAGATCGGGTTTGAGATCCATGTACGCGTCGAAGACATCATCACTCTTGAAGTCACGCGTGCCGAACACGGGAAGGCCTTGTGCCTCGGCAGAGGCGCGTAGTGGGTCAGGCCTCCCTCCGTCTGGCGTTGCCGGAGCC
>CAZUGG010000048.1:0-4814 GCA_964619905.1 uncultured Dehalococcoidia bacterium | reverse complement strand
AACTTGGAGATCCTGTGCGGCCGACTTGGCCTGTCCTATGGCGAAGTCGTGCATCTCGCACGGGAAGGCGTGATTTAGACAAATGACAGGTATGGCGCTCGAGGGGCTGAATGTCCTGGAGTTTGGCGAATTTATCTCGGCGCCGTTCTGCGGAAAGCTGCTAGCGGATTTGGGCGCGGACGTCATCAAGGTTGAACGTCCGAAAGTTGGCGATGAATCGAGACGCTACGGTCCATTCCCCGACGATCTTCCCCACGTCGATCGAAGCGGGCTTTTCATTTACAACAACAGCAATAAGCGCAGCATCACTCTGGACCCCGCCACGGCCACGGGACAGGATATATTTCACGCCCTAATTGCAGATGCCGATATCTTGATCGAAAACCAACAACCGGGAGTCATGAAATCGCTGGGACTTACTTACGATAAGTTGAGCAAGGTCAACCCTGGTTTAGTCATGACCTCGATCTCAGTCTTCGGCCAGACGGGACCCTACAGCAAATACAAGGGCTATGACCTCACCGCTTGGAACGCATCGGGTGTGGCGCATCGTTATCTAGGTGAACCAGACCGCGCACCTCTTAGGGCGGCTTGGTATCACGCCGACCACTGGGGTGCTATCTGCGCTGCCGTTGCCACGAACATCGCGGTTCTCGCTCGAGATCTTCTTGGTGAAGGCCAGCATGTTGATCTTTCACAGTCGGACGTCCTTGCGTGTCACGTTATGGGTTACCAGCTCGTCTCCGTTTACAACATGAATGGTGATTGGAGTGTCCGTACCGGCGAGTCGCGGATGACGAGCTTCCCGACAGGGATCCATGAGTGCAAGGACGGCCATATGGCTCTCATGCTGCTAGAGCAAGCGCAATGGAGAGGCTTCGTCAAGGCTATGGGCAGTCCTGAATGGGCGACGAATCCGATGTTCGATATTCCGATGTGGGACTTGCGGGAGTATTCGGAAGAGATTCGTCTGATGGCCGAGCCATGGTTTGAAGAACGGACTAAGGCGGAACTCTTTGAGGTGCTTCAAGCGAATAAAGTCCCTTCAGGTCCGGTTCATAGCGCCGAAGACGTGATGAACAGCGAGCACCTAGAGGAGAGGGGCTTCTTCACCGAGTTTGATCAACCTGGAATCGGCCGTGTAAAAATTCCCGGTCGACCATTCGTTATGAGTAAAACTCCTTGGTCGATGCGCCGACCTGCGCCAACTCTTGGACAACATAATGTCGAAATTCTGGGCGGGCGCTACGGATTTAGCGGCGTTGACCTTACCGATTTACGACGAACGGGGATCATTTAGTGAGCATTCTTCCTCTCAGAAATCTGCGAGTTATCAATTTTGGCTGGGTATGGGTTGCTCCCCTCATGGGCCACATTCTTGCCGACATGGGTGCCGAGGTTTTCAAAGTCGAAACGCGTAATCGCCCTGACGTGATTCGAATTCTTCCTCCGTATATGGATGAGGATCTAGCTAGAGAAACAGGTGAACAGCCCCTGGAGAGCTTGTATGCGGCTAACACTTGTCGCAACTATCGGGGCATTACCTTAGACATTTCGACTAGCGAGGGGCAGCGGTTAGCCAAGGAACTGGTCAAGAGCTGCGATGTAGTAATCGAGAATTTTTCGCCGAAGATAATGACTCGTTTCGGGATGGGTTATGAGGAACTACGTAAACTTCGTCCCGATGTGGTCATGATCTCCGCTTCGGCAGCCGGCAAAGATGGACCCCAGTCCGGACTTGTCACCTACGGAGGGGTCGTTTCGGCTCTGGCCGGCCTTGATTACCATCAGGGTTACCCGGAATTGGGTCGTCCTCAAGCCGCCAACACGACCATCATGGATCCATTGCAGGGGATTTACTGTGCTTTTGCCGTCCTCGCGGCGATTCGACATCGTGCCCGAACTGGTGAGGGTCAGCACATCGACTTCGCCCAATGGGAGGCTGCGGCAACCCTGGTGGGTGGCCCGATGATGGAATGGGTGTTCAACAAGCGTAACTCGGACCCACTGGGTAATCGAGACGAGATGATGGCGCCTCATGGTGTCTACCCTAGTAAAGGTAGCGACAAGTGGGTCAGTATCGCGGTAAAGGAAGAGGATGAATGGCGTGCCCTTTGTGATGCGATGGACCGTCCTGGCCTGGTGGATGACGAACGTTTCGCGGATCAATACCTACGTCAAATTAATCACGACGAACTCGATGAAATCATCTCAGCCTGGACGAAGACCAAGACCCATTTCCAGGTGACACGCATGCTTCAGAAAGTGGGCGTCGCGGCCTTCCCCTCCCTCAATGAACCCGAAGTTTTCGATGACAAACACTTCAATGCCCGCGAGGACTGGATTGAAGTCGAACACCCTCTGGGTAAGCAGAAGATCTACGGCATGCAGTGGAAGCTGAGCAAGACACCCGGCCAGATTCGTACCCCGGGGACCATGGTGGGTCAGTACAACGACTTCGCATTTCGTGAAGTGCTCGGAATGCCGAACGGTGAGATCGAGCGACTTGGCGAGAAAAACGTTTTCTACTAGAGGTGTATCTACCCGGTTTTCTTTCCAAATAGGCGAGCCGCATTGCCCCCTAGAATATTGGCCTTGTCTTTATCCGTGATGTCCGCTTCCAGGATTTGCTGCATGAGCCGAGGCCTGCCGCCACCGCCGCGCGATGCTTGAGAGGCGTATACTGCCTCGCCGCTATAGGTGAATTTCTCAGATCCGTGCTCCTTAACGAAGCGCTCAATAGAAGCGAAGCCGAGCGGTCCGCCACAGTCCCACAGAACGTTGGGGGTGTGCTCAGCAAGGTGGAGTGTTTCCGCGGATCGCTCGTAGGACCAGAATGAGTCCAGAGCTAAAAAGGTCATTTCGGGAAACTCAAATGCTAGTTTCTGGAGTCGCCATGATGCCTCCAACTTTGACTCCGCGTTACAGTGCATGATTGGCACCAAGCCCAACTTCGACATGCGCTTCAGGTAAGGGCGCATCCAGGGGTTGTCAAGGAAGACCCCTTGTAGCCGAGGGTGCCAACTCAAGCCATCAAGGCTCAGCTGATCCTTGCACCGGTCGATTTCTTCTAGGCTGCGTTCGCCGTGAAGCGGCTCGACCGTTCCTAATGCCACGGGGAAGTGTACCGGATCACCTTTGCGATACTCCGCGATTCCGTCGTTTACACGCATTGAGTCTTTTATTCCGTCGGGACGGAGATAGGAATGGGCTGGCTGAATCACACCCCAATCTGCCCCCGAGTCTGTGAGTCGAGCCACACGTTGGGCGCGTTCTTCTTCCATGGACAGTGATGTTTTATGAGCCGCGCCGTCCGCAAGCGCAGCGCTGAGGTCTCCAATGTGCATATGGCAGTCGACGATCAGCATGCGAATCCTCTTTCGATTAATTGAGGCGGTCCGAAGTACATCGTAGCCGTCGGTAGTTGCCCGCCCTCTTTATGGGGGTTTGTCAGGGGTGGTACCCTATGTGCCCGTATCACGCATTGGAATCTTTTGGAATCTTATTGACAGCATGGTAACCGAAGACCAAGCCGTGGACTTGAGCCGCCACGGGATTTTTTATCCGGGCCAGGTTCACCGGAATCTCTCTATAGCCGACCTCTATGAACATGCGGTCCGGCGTGGTGAGGGCATAGTCGCCGAGGATGGTCCACTTGTCGTCAACACGGGGCAGTACACCGGCCGGTCTCCGAACGACAAGTTCATAATTGACGAAGCGTCCTCGACCAAAAAGGTGTGGTGGGGCAAGATCAATGTGCCTATGAGCCCGACGAATTTCCGGGGTATCCGTAATAGGATGCTGGGTTATCTCGAAGGCCGCGAGATCTTCGTCCAAGACCTATTTGTTGGAGCTGATCCCCGGTACCGGGTGGCTGTAAGGTTAATCACGGAGAATGCATGGCACGCGATGTTCGCGAGACACCTCTTCATTGTCCCCTCGGAGGAGGATCTGCAGTCTCATGAACCGGGCCTGCTAGTCATACACGCGCCTAACTTCCAGACAGTCCCAGAGGTAGACGGCACACGGTCCAATGCATGCATCGTCTTGAACTTCGGGTCTCGGGAAGTTCTGATCGCGGGAACGAAGTACGCGGGCGAGATAAAAAAGTCTGTCTTTAGCTTTATGAACTATGTTTTGCCCAATCAGGGCGTGTTGCCAATGCACTGTTCAGCGAATGTGGGGGACGATGGTGACGTGGCCGTCTTTTTCGGCCTATCCGGGACAGGCAAAACGACTCTGTCGGCTACCCACGACAGGGTTCTTGTAGGTGATGATGAACACGGTTGGAGCGAGCAAGGGATTTTCAACTTCGAAGGTGGCTGTTACGCAAAAGTGATTCGACTATCGGAGCAAGCAGAACCGGAGATATACGGTACTACCAAGAGGTTTGGGACTGTTCTTGAAAACGTGGTGATCGATCCTGCAACGCGGCGACTCGACCTGGACGACGATTCTCTGACTGAAAACACGCGTGGCGCCTACCCGATCACGTCTATCTCAAACGCTATGGACATTGGGGTGGCGAGCCGTCCGAGTAATGTCATTATGCTGACGGCTGATGCTTTTGGAGTGCTGCCGCCCGTGTCAAAACTCTCGGTCGACCAGGCTGTTTACTACTTCCTCTCGGGCTACACGGCAAAAGTTGCTGGTACGGAGCGGGGGATCGTCGAGCCGCAGGCTACTTTCAGTCCTTGCTTCGGTGCCCCCTTCATGGCGCAGGATCCGGTTGTTTATGCCGACATGCTTCGGGACCGGATCATGAAGGACGATGTGAATGTCTGGCTAGTCAACACAGGCTGGACTGGTGGTCC
>CAZUGG010000047.1:0-3528 GCA_964619905.1 uncultured Dehalococcoidia bacterium | reverse complement strand
ACCTTTACAGGGCGGAATTGACTGAGCACAAAAGCTGCCGGCAGGGTGACGAGTAGGTTTCCCACTCGTACCGACGAACCAAGCCAGCCTCCTTGAGAAAGGTTTAAGCTGAATTCTTCGCGAATCTCGGGGAGAAGTAGTCCGAAAGAGAGTGCAGGCAAGGTCATTGCCCAGCTGTTGAGGACCATGCCGAACACCATGACCCACCGGTAGGATCTAATAGGGTCTCCTGTGTCGGCTGTTCCAGTAGGGCTAGTGGGCTGTTCGGTTGCTGTCATGGTTTGCGGTGGGGTGCCTTGCTGACGGAAGTCGGGCCACATTAGCATAGGGCCGCGCAACCGAGTCTCCATTTTGGGTTTCGATAACGAAGATGAACACGGACGTTGAGCCAATTAATACACCGGAGAGTCGTTACGTCGACGTCAACGGGTTACGACTGCACTATGTTGATTGGGGCAATGAGCGTGCGCCTACGCTCGTATTGCTTCACGGGCATTGCAGTAATATCCACACGTTTGATCAGTTGGCGGATAGGCTTTGCAACGAATGGCATGTTATGGCATTGGACCAGCGCGGCCACGGCGATTCCGAATGGGCCCCCAGGTACGACCGCGAAGCGTTTGTTGCAGATTTTCAAGCGTTCGTTGAGGCAATTGGCCTTAGTTCATTCTCGTTGCTGGGACACTCGATGGGTGGTTTAGTTGGGATGCAGTATGTTGCGTCGGTTTCGAATTTTGTCGAACGCTTTGTCATCGTTGATATTGGTCCAGAGATTATTCTCAACGACGGGACAAAGATTGGACGCGAGACGGTCGACGCACCGGAACAGTTCGATAGTCTTGAAGACGTCTATGTATTCCTGCGGGCGACGGATCCGAAATCACCCGAGGGAATGCTTCGCTACCGAACAAAACATGCCGTACGCCAACTCGACACTGGAAAATGGGGCTGGAAGTACGATCCAGGGCTTCGGTCTGGGGCAGGTTTCGAGGAGGCTCCGTCTTCAGAGGAGCTTTGGGTAGCGCTTGCCTTAATCGATTGTCCGACGCTCGTGGTCCGAGGCGAACGAAGTGAAATCCTGGCCAAAGATGTTGCAGAGCGTATGGAGCAAGTCCTAAGTGATGGTCGACTCGGTGAAATAGGAGGCTCAGGACATCGCATCACATTGGATAACCTGGATGGACTGGAAAGAGAAGTCCGAAGCTTTCTTGCAGAGGTACGAGGATCATGAAGTGCGGCCAAGTGGTGAAAGTCGGTAGTCTGGCCTGATGCTCGCTTGACTCTCTGAGAGCACTGGGCCAACAATTGCCTTGGAGGCAACCATGATCCTCAATATGCTGGCCGTGACCGCCTTTTCCGAGAATGTCTACTTCGTTGGCGATGAGGAAACGAAGGAGGTCATTATGATTGATCCGGGGGGCGAGGCTGATCGCATCATGCAAGTGATCGAAGATCTCGGGGTAACTGTGAAATACATCCTCAACACCCACGGTCACATGGATCACGTCGGCGGCGTGGCGAAAGTGAGGGAAGAGACTGGGGCCGAGTGGGGAATCCACGCTGAAGACGTAGAGACGAGCCGTCGTGCACCGATGGACTATACGTTGAGGCTTATCCCAGACTACGTCCAACCTCCAGATCCCGACTTCACCATAGGTGACGGTGACGAATATAAGGTGGGCAGCGTGGCCGTCAAGGCCATCGAGACTCCCGGCCATACGATGGGTAGCATTTGTCTCCATGCTGATGGCGTCCTATTTGCCGGGGACACCCTTTTCAATGGAAGCGTGGGGCGTACGGACTTTCCCGGTAGCAGCCAAGAGGCACTGGTCAAGAGTATTCGGGATCGCCTGTTTTCCCTGGATGATTCGACTGTGGTGTTGCCAGGTCATGGCCCCCAGACATCGATCGAGCACGAGAAGACCCACAATCCCTTCGTCGGCGTCCATAGTAAGCTTTGGACTCCTTGAGTTCGTGTGCCCAACCCCGTCATACCCCGAAGGTGCTTTCCGAAGGGTTGATGAGTCCGCCGACCCGATCTTTTATAACCAACCGCGTCTGGTAGTCCATATAGATGGGCACGCCATCGCAGCCATTGGCGATTACTATCGCCAGGTGTTGCCGCGAGGTGGCTCGTTCCTCGATCTCATGAGCAGTTGGCGGTCGCATCTGCCCGACGACGTTAGGTTGGCGAGGGTGACGGGGCTTGGGCTCAACCCAGTCGAACTTGAAGAAAATCCCCAACTCACTGAACGAGTTGTCCACGATATCAATGCGACACCGGCGTTGCCGTTGGGCGAGGCGGAGTTCGACGCGGCGGCTCTGGTAGTCTCGGTCCAGTACCTGACAAAGCCGGTGGAGACTTTTGCTGGGGTGAATCGACTCTTAAAGCCTGGAGCGGCGTTTCACGTGATCTACTCGAATCGTATGTTTCCTACCAAGGCTGTAGCGTTGTGGCAGGCGCTCGATGAGCGGGAGCGAGCGATGCTCATCGTTAACTACTTTCGGGGGTCGGGTGAGCATATGGGTGGAGCTGCCTGGAGGGAAGTAGAGATCATAGATGCGTCGCCACAGCTCGAGTTCCCAACCGATCCCGTATATGTGGTCAGAGCGAGAAAAGATAATCGCTAAAGGTCGTCAGATTCCTGCGTGGCCAGATAATGAAAGAGGGCCCAGGATTGGGCCCTCTTTCATTATTCCGACGTGACTTGTTTACAGGAAGAGAGGTCCGAACACTAGGGAGACTATGGCCATGAGTTTCAACAGGATGTTGAGGGAAGGGCCTGAGGTGTCTTTGAAGGGGTCGCCTACGGTGTCGCCAACGACAGCAGCCTTATGGGCGTCAGCTCCCTTGCCTCCGTGCGCACCCGCTTCGATGAATTTCTTGGCGTTGTCCCATGCACCACCCGAGTTCGACATTGTTATGGCGAGGAGCGATCCTGCTGCAATCGCGCCTACGAGCAACCCGCCCAGAGCCTCTGGTCCAAGGATTGCGCCGACCACAATAGGAGCAACCACGGCGATGAGGCCGGGGAGGATCATCTCGCGGAGAGCTCCACGGGTGCTGATGTCCACCACGCGTTGGTGGTCAGGTGTCCCCGTCCCTTCCATGATGCCCGGGATTTCTCGGAACTGACGCCGTACCTCGTTTACCAACGCACTCGCTGCCCGTCCAACCGCACCCATGGTGAGGGCGGCGAATAATGACGGCAACAGGGCTCCAAGGAGGACACCCATAAGGACGTTGGAGTCTCGTAGGTCGAAGACTGCGGCAATGCCTGTTCCCGACGCCTGATCGACGACGGCAGCGTAGGCCGCTAGTAGCGCCAGTGATGTGAAGACAGCGGAACCAATGGCGAAGCCCTTGCCTGTGGCCGCCGTCGTATTCCCCAACGAATCCAGTGCGTCAGTGCGTTCACGGACTTCTTCGGGGAGGCCCGACTGCTCAGCTATGGCGCCTGCGTTGTCAGCCACGGGACCATATGCGTCTGTTGCCAACGTGATTCCTAGCGTCGATAGCATGCCTAC
>CAZUGG010000046.1:0-4841 GCA_964619905.1 uncultured Dehalococcoidia bacterium | reverse complement strand
CTCCAGCCGCGTCAGCTTCCCTAGACCCTTCTCGCCACCGACGAGCAGGTACCCGCCCTCACCCACTCGTTCAAAGACGATGACCCGGTCGTCACCGGAGAGCCGGATACCGCGGCCACCGCTTGCGTTACGAAGCTGTGGCCTTACATCGTGCGCGGGGAACCGGATTGCTTGGCCCTGCTCGGTAATGCCAACAACATCGTCGGTGTCCTCCACAATCTCGGCACTCACCAACTCGTCACCAGAGCCAAGATTCATGGCAATGATACCGGGGGTTCGCGCCACCACTGAAGCAAACTCCTTAACTTGGGTCTTTTTAACCTTCCCCTTACGGGTACACATAAACAGGAAGTTATCGTGCTCGAAGTCGCTGGTAGCCACGATCGCAGTGACCCGTTCGTTGTCCTGAACGGGAATGATGTTGACCAAGGGCGTCCCCTTTGCCGCCCGAGTCGCTTCCTGTGGCACACGGTAACACTTGGTATGAAGGACACGGCCTCGGTTGGTGAAAAAAAGGAGATGGTCGTGCGTGTCCGCAATGAGCAGGTGGTCGACGACGTCCTGCTCACGCGTGACCATACCGCGGACACCATGACCGCCCCGCCGCTGAATACGGTAGGCATCTATCGTAAGCCGCTTCGCATAATTACGGTTGCTTACCGAAACCACTACATTCTGGTGAGGTATGAGGTCCTCGTTAGTAAACTCACGGGCTTCCTGCTCGTTAAGCTCGCTCTTCCGCTCGTCGCCGAAGTCTTCTTTGAGCTTGACCGTCTCATCCTTCACAACTCCAAGGATCTTGGCGGGATCCCCAAGGAGGTCTTCCAGATACTCGATCCGCTGGCGAAGCTCTTCAAACTCGTCGAGGATCCGTTGGCGTTCCAATGCAGCCAGACGTCTCAGCTGCATGTCGAGGATCGCCTGCGCCTGAACTTGGGTCAGGTCGAACTGGGACATCAAGGCCCCACGCGCGCCCTCAGCATCGTCCGATTCACGTATCGTTTGAATCACCGGGTCCAGGTTGTCCAAGGCGGTGATCAAACCTTCCAAAATGTGGGCTCGCTCGCGTGCCTTACGCAAGTCGTACTCTGAGCGACGAGTGACGACAATACGCCGGTAATCAACATATTCCCGGACAGCCTGGCGGATGTTGAGCACTCGCGGCTGGCCATCGACAAGAGCCAGCATATTGATATGAAACGCTGACTGCAGCGCAGTCATCTTGTATAGGTTGTTGAGCACCTGCTCAGCCATCGCGTCCCGCCGGCATTCAACAACAATACGCATTCCCTGCCGGTCTGACTCGTCCCTGATCTCACTGATACCTTCGATACGCTTGTCTTTGATCAGATCCGCGACCTTCTCGACCAGGCCGGCTTTGTTGACCTGATAAGGCAGCTCCTTGACCACGATCTGCTGCCTCGTGCCCTTAGACAGCTCTTCGATCTCGGCTCGCGCACGAACTACGACTTTGCCACGGCCCGTATGGTAGGCCGAATGGATCCCCTCACGACCCATGATGATCCCCCCCGTGGGGAAGTCAGGACCGAGAATAAAGCCCATGATGTCGTCGATAGTGGCATCAGGATGATCGATAAGGTGAACAATAGCCTCACAGACCTCGCCTAGGTTGTGGGGCGGGATATTCGTAGCCATGCCGACTGCGATCCCCGAGGCGCCGTTAACCAAGAGGTTAGGCAGGCGGGCCGGGAGCACTGTTGGCTCCTTGAGCGAATCATCGAAGTTGGTATCGAAATCGACCGTCTCGCGGTCGAGATCTACCAACATCTCCTCGGCGATCTTGGCCAGGCGCGCTTCGGTGTAGCGCATGGCCGCAGGTGGGTCGTTGTCAATACTGCCGAAGTTTCCTTGCCCATCGATCAGTGGATAGCGCATGGAGAAATCTTGTGCCATGCGCACGAGAGCATCGTAGACCGGGGCATCTCCGTGCGGATGGTACTTACCAAGAACTTCACCAACGATGCGCGCACTCTTCTTGTATGGGCTGTTAGGACGAACCCCCAGCTCGTCCATCGCATAGAGAATCCGGCGGTGGACCGGCTTAAGACCATCCCTGACGTCCGGAAGCGCACGGGCCACGATTACGCTCATGGCGTAATCGAGGTACGCACTACGCATCTCCTCTTCGAGCTTGATGGGGCGGACGTTGCCGATGCTTTCTAGAACCATAGCCTTACCTCAGACATTTCGAGCGCCGGGAACGCAAACCGGATCTGGCAAGAGTTGCTACCGAGGAGACAGACTCGGCCGTGTTCGCCACATTTCATTCGTTGATCAAGCGTCAGAAACCGGGGGCGTGGTCCGGAACTCTCTGGCGGCCTCTACGAAGCTAGCGAAGAGCTTCTTATGGTGTCGCGGCACTTCATCTCGGCGCTCAGGATGCCATTGCACGCCGACCACCCAGCGGTGATCTTTCCTAGGGCTGTCAAGCGCCTCAATTATACCATCACCTACTGAATAAGCCGATACCAAAAGGCCCGGAGCCTTCACCTTGGGGTTCACGCCTTGGTGGTGCAGGCTTGTGACTCTGACAAAACCTCCAACTCCCACGATGTGGGTGACACGGCTGCCGGGGGGCACAAAGACCTCGTGGAAGGCTGCCTGCTTACCCGGATTCTCAAGATGTCGGTGGTTGGGGATATCCTGAACAAGCGAACCCCCCATAGCAACGTTCAGCGCTTGCATTCCCCGACAGATGGCGAAGGTGGGCATGTCCTGGTTAAGCGCCGCTTTGATGAGGGGAAGCTCGATGGAGTCGCGGCCTCGCTTCACGCGAGTTGCGGGGTGGAGATCCTGCCCATATGCAGCAGGATCGACGTCGGCACCTCCCGTGAGGAGCAGCCCTCCCAGTTTGGCAAGCGTTTCATTGGGAGCCACCAGCTCGGTCAAATCGATTACGACTGCCTCGCCACCAGCTTCTTCGACAGCCTCTACATAAAGATCGGAGGGCTCTTCACGAGACTCGGTAACGCCAATGACGGGACGGGGCATGCGGCCAGCATATCACTCACCCCGCCCCCATGGGCCTCTTCAATTGTTCAAGGTCCACGCCCGTGCTTGGTCCTCAACCTCGCTTCAAGCCCTTTGAAGGAGGCCGGTGCCACTTGAGTGAGGACTGTTCGGGAGATCATCACGCCGCTGTCGTACCGAGCCTATAATGGCGCTGTCTCGTATATCGCCCCTTCATCTTCTCAAGCCAGGCTCCAAATCCAATATGTACGACTTGTTACAAGACATCATTATCCTCGAGGTTTCCCTCTTAGGCCCAGATGCTTTGGGTATGCATCTTGCCGATCTTGGCGCCAACGTGATCAAGGTTGAGGAACCGCCGAGCGGCAGCTATATCAGATCCGTTGGCGGAACCAAAATCGACGAAGTGAGCACTCTGCATTTGCGGTGGAACCGGGGGAAAAAAAGTGTCACTCTCGACCTCAAGCGCCCCGAGGGACGCGACCTTTTCCTAGAACTCGCCAAAAGGGTCCACGTGGTTATTGCAGGCCTGCGCGCAGGGGCAATGGAAAGATTCGGCGTGGGGTACGAATCCCTCTGCAAAGTCAATCCTGGACTAGTCTACTGCTCCCTAAACGGATCCGGACTCTCTGGCCCATACCACAAGCTTGCCATGCACGGGGTCGCTTTCGACGCATACGCAGGCCTCGCGCCCCCCTCGTTCCGAGCTGACGGCACTCCATACATCGACCAACATTTCGGCGCCGGGTTAGAAACCAGCGCCCTCTACGCGGCGCTGGCCGTTTCCGCAGCACTCGTGCAAGCGAAGACGAGCGGCGCGGGGCAGCATATCGAAGTGTCCGAGCTCGACTCAGCTATTTCTTGGCAAGCGAGCACTATCGATTCCACAATGAACAAACTGCCCGCCGACTTCCAAGGCATGGAAAACGCTGTACGATATCAGTACTACCGCACCAAAGATGACCACTTCTTCATCTTCCAGTGCAGCGAGGAGAAGTTCTTCGCCAACTTCTGCAAGGCCGTGGGCAGAGAAGACCTACTGGACCGCGGACCTCGAAAGCTCGTGGGCGACCACGCTCGAGGTGACGAAGATCTCCGTCGTGAGCTAGCCAAGATCATGCTAACGAAAACCCGGTCTGACTGGGTCGATTTCTTCATCACAAACGACTGCGCCGGAGCACCAGTCTACTCCACCACTGAAGTCACTTCAGATAGCCATTTTCAGTCCCGAGGACTCACGTTCGAACAGACGCTGCCAAACGGACGTGAAGTGAAGTGGCTCGGGACCCCTATAAAGCTCCAAGGTCAGAAATTCTCCCCCAAAGCGGCCCCTACGCCGGGCCAGCACACCGACCAAATTCTAATGTCATTGCTGGACCTGCCGAGAAAAAGTCTCGACTCGCTACGCTCCAAGGGGGTTATTACCTAGCAGCCCTCCTCTGGGCCGCGGTAGATGTGATGGCAGACGTACGACCCTTCAAAGGCCTACGGTTCGACTCTTTGGCGGTCTCCGACTTAGGATCGGCACTTTGCGGGCCGTTCGATGTAATTTCGCCTGCCGATCGAGCTCGACTTCTTGCCAGCAGTGATTTCAACGCCGTCAAGCTCGAGGCTCCCGATCCATTGGCCCTCCCTGATCCCTATTCCGCGGCGGCACAGACTCTACACAACTGGCTTCGCGATGGAGCGCTCAGGGAAGACAACGCCCCCGCCTACTACTTGGTGCGACATCGATTCGCCCATGAAGGCAAAGGTTACACACGCACCGAGATCATCGCTGCCGTCGGGCTCGAACCTCTTTCCGCTGATGGCCCGGTGCGGCCCCATGAGGCCACTCGCAAAGGCCCCAC
>CAZUGG010000045.1:0-21045 GCA_964619905.1 uncultured Dehalococcoidia bacterium | reverse complement strand
ACCGGGCTTAATGCAGCGTTCCAGACTTCTCCTGCAATCTGACGTCCTTCTTGCTTCAAAGTCTCCCGCGCCTCTGCTGCAGCAGTCACAAGATACTCATAACTCTCGGGGAAGTGGTCTTCCAAGTCTTCCCGAACCCAGCGTGCCATTGCCGGGCACTTCCCGTTAGTCGAAATGGCGACCGTGAGGTCCCCTCGCTTCAGCAGCGACGGTGTTATGAAGACGCACAACTCAGGATCATCGACCACATTCAAGAGGGTGCCAGCAGCAGCAGCCTCTGCAGCTATCAGCTTGTTGACCTTTCGATCGTTGGTTGCAGCGATCGCCAGAAAGGCGCCGTTTAGATCACCTGGTCGGTACTCACGCTTGATCAAAGAAACCACACCTGCTAGAGCCTTTTGCCGAACTGCCTGCGTAGCTTGGGATCCAATGACGACCACTTCTGCACCTGACTCCAAAAGCCCCTCGATCCTCCGCTCAGCTATCGCCCCCGCACCCACAATTACACATTTGCGACCTTTAAGCACAAGGGAAACAGCGTAATGGGCAGGCATTGCTTATCCTGAGGTCCGCTTCTTATTCACGCTTGAAGGTTTAGCTTCGTAAGCACCCGCAATCTGAAGAAGAATCTCATCCTCCAAAGCAGATATATCCGGCCGCGCCCCAACAGGCGATGAAGAGATCAACGAATCCATCAGGGTGTTCCGGAAGAAGATAAAGGCAGAGATAGCATCCCTCGGTCCAACGCCACCTGCAGCAAGCTCTCGACCGTACTCTGCGCCGAGATAGCGAGCCTCTTCGCTAATCTCTGGTCGAGGTCTGGAATTTGAAAGCCAATCTGAAGCCATAGACACGAGACGACGCCCGAACACACGTAGCCGAGTCCGAGCAGCATCGTCGAAATTACCTGCGATCTCTGGGGCCCCAGCCTTTCTTCTAGTTAGCCGGCGGCGCATACTCACCAGAGCAGTATCGTTAACAACAGGCCCTCTCATCGGGCTCGCGTCAGCCAGCCCTTCTATATCTTGGGTGTAGAAGCGTCGATGGCCTCCAGGCGTCCTAAAGGTCCTCACCCGGCCCGAATCAGCCCAGTGGCGCAACGTGCTTTGGTTGATCCCAAGAATCTCACAGGCTCTTCGAAGTGGAATCCAGTTGGAAGAGTTCGGCCTAGCCAAGGTAAAACCTACTAAAACCTATGTATAATTAACTTGCTAGACATTTCCGTGCCCAGGTTAACCCCGTCACTTGTGAACGTCAACACTATTATAGTGACGGTTTTTCGTAGCTGAATCGAACGGAATATTGCCAGTAATCTCTAACCGAATAAAAGAGTGCGACAATACAGATCAACAGGCAACCAGCTAATCCAACTCAGAACGGACAAGTTCTCGCGACAGGCGTTTAATTTCGTTGGCGCTAGGTCCTAAGGGACCCAAACCTCCCTGCTAATCGTCAAGCTGGCGTCTACCGTTAGCAGCAGTCATACTAGGTGCAATTCCTCTAGGAGTGTTCCTGCCTTGAGCATGGAACGGGTACCGCCAGGTCAGTTAGTCACCAAAAAGTTTCCGGTCCTTACCTACGGCGCCACGCCTAAGTTCGATTCCAACAAATGGGCCTTCCAGATCATCGGCCTCGTTGAGAACGAGATTAAGCTCAGCTACCAGGAGTTGCGGGAGTTGCCTAGGACCGAGGCTATGGCGGACTTCCACTGCGTAACTCAATGGAGCCGTTTGGATAACCGTTGGGGCGGCATTGCTATGGAAACTATCCTGGAATTAACCAAGCCCTTAGTTGAAGCAACTCACGTCATGGCTCACTGCGACGGCGGCTACACAACCAACCTTCCCATAGACGTTATCGCAGACGATGACGTCCTTTTAGCCTACGAACACGATGGGGTCAGTTTGGCCCCAGAGCACGGCTGGCCACTGCGTCTCATTGTTCCAAAACGATACGCATGGAAGAGTGCGAAGTGGCTGAGGGCCCTAGAGTTCATGAACGAAGATCGCCCAGGCTTTTGGGAGATGCATGGCTATCACAACGACGCCGATCCATGGTCAGAAGAGCGCTTCTCCTAGCACAGGCGAGGCGTAATCAACGGGTTAAAGCCACCAGGCAGCAAGCCCCAGTAAGAGAGCGAATCCCGCAACGTCAGTGAAGGTTGTCACTACTACGGCGGCACCGACGGCGGGATCCAGGCGGGCCGCCCTCAATCCCAAAGGGGTCAGGTAGCCCGCGAGCGCTGACACGAGCAAGTTAGCCATCATCGCGACCATGACTACCAGACCCAACTCCTCGTTGCCTTTCCATGCCCATGCGAGCGCTCCTGCCACAAATCCGAAGACCACGCCATTAACCAACCCTAATCCCAGTTCCTTTACCAAGGGTCGTTTCGCATTAGACCAGGCAAGATCACCAAGGGCTATGCTGCGCGTCACAAGGGTCAACGTCTGAGTGCCCGCGATGCCCCCCTGGCTTGCCACCATTGGAAGGAAGACAGCAAGAAACGCCGCTGAGGCAATAGTCGACTCGAAAACATTGATGACGGTCGCCGCCAGTAAGACCGTCCCAAGGTTCAGGAGCAGCCACGGAAATCGATTGCGGAAGGATCGCCCGATTGGATTCAATACTCGTTCAGCACCTGCAATGCTGGCGAGGTGAAACATGTCTTCCGTGGCCTCTTCCTCGATTACATCCAAAATATCCTCGCCCAAGATGACTCCAAGGGCTCGGCCTTCATCATCAACGACAGGTAGTTGCGAAACATCGTTTCGCTGGACGATTCGAGCGCATTCTTCCTGATCTGTATTAGGGGCCACACTCAACACATGGAGGTCCATCAACTCACCAACCGGCGCTTGTTCAGGGGCAAGCACCAGATCTCGCATGTGCACGATGCCAACCAACACCTCTCTCCGATCAAGTACCAGTAAGTAATTCGAGGACACGTGGGCTGGGGAGAATCGCCGGAGGTGGGTAACAGCCTCCTCAGAGTTCATCCAGTCTCGCAACGACACAAAATCGGGAACCATTAGGCCACCAGCGCTATCGTCCGGATAAGCAAGAAGAGGCGCGACTTCCAAGGCCCGGTTCATCGAAACCATAAGGGTTTCCCGATCCGCGTCGGGAAGGCCCCGCAGAACATCAGCAGCGACGTCTGGGCTAGCCTGGTCAAGAATGTCTGCGACAGCGGATAGACTTAAGGTCGTTGAGATCATAATGGCCGTTTCGGAATCGAGGTGGTCAAGCATGTGCGCCATGTGCTCGGAACCGAGTCGGCTAGCAATGACGCTCTGGCCTTGTTGATCGAGATTCTCGAGAACGTGAGCCCCGTCGGCGAGATGCAGCGTGGCAACGGTAGCAGCAGCATCGTCGAAATTACCAGCCGCTATTTGAGCTTCCACAAGCCCCAGAGGCTCGACGCCTTCGAACTGAACCTCTGCCTGTGGTTCGTCCATCACAGTTTCCTGTAACAAAAAAGGAGGGCGCAGACTCCCCTGCCCCTGCACCATCCCGTACCCGCTTTGAAACTAAGCACGGTCGGGTATATAGCTGACGCTAGTAGCGTCAGCTAAGCTGGGGGGCCAAATCTTCTGGCTGGAGCCCATTCAATCTCATTTGAAGGAGCCTATAGCCACAATTCGATATTAAGCAACGGCGGTCTTGTTCTTGCCCTGCGAACGTCGGGTGCGCTTGGCTCTTGTCACCTCTGCCTGCACTTCCCTAGTGAGCATCAGCGAAGGTGCGTCCAGATCTTTGATCAAGCCGCACTGAAGGCATTGATGGAATGCCCCGTAAGAATCTTTCTCTTCATACATATCGCCCTGGCACTTGGGGCAGCTCTTCAAATAAAGCATGCACCTAACTCCTTCGCCAATCGAATCAATGGTTCCTTCTCGGCCTCGTTTTAAAGCCTTCCGGCCCTACCACTTACACCAAAAATGGAATCAGCCTGTAAATTACTGCTCATAGTTTTGAACCAGTTCAAAACCATTAACGAGTCTAGTTCTCGCTAACCCTAGTGTCAACCCCTTCATCCACGCGCCGTTAATCTTCGTTCTACACAGGGAAATCCCGCATCTCCCACGGTGGATCAAGGTTAGACTCTGCCTATCACTTTCATTGCTACGATGCGTATCAATAGACATCGCACTCAAACACCTACTTTAATGATACAATTCAGCTGCTCATGGATGATACGCAACTTGACGCCACGGTGACATGCTGATTTAATGGCGACATGCCCGCTATCGTCGGGCTCGAGGAGCACATGCAAAGCAGAAGACAAGGGCTGTATATCATCAGCGTGGCGGCGCAAATCCTCGACATGCACCCCCAGACACTTAGGAAATATGAGCGGGCTGGGCTCATTGAACCCCCACGCCTGGGTACATTGCGACTTTATTCGGACGAGGACATTGCACAGCTTCGGCTGATTAAATATCTCGTCGACGAGCTCGGGCTTAACCTGGCCGGTGTTGAGTTGGCATTGCGCCACACAACTCGCCTCATGGCGCTTCGGCGCCGCTTATCAGTTGAAAAGAACCCCGAGAAGCTACGTGCGTTGACCAATGCTGTCATCGACAGGCTGCTCGGGGAACTCGGTGTCACAGTACAAGAGAGTGAGGGGGCAGGCCGCCGGTGACCTAGCCCAACTTGGCACTGATCATAAACAAACGAGGACAAGAGCGAGGAGGCGCCGAATGGCGAAGATCCTAGGAATAGACCTGGGTACAACAAATTCAGCGATGGCAGTGGTCCAGGCAGGGGACCCTGAAGTCGTCGAAAACTCCGAGGGAGGTCGAACGACGCCCTCAATCGTTGCCGCCAATCCCAAGACTAACGAACGATACGTGGGCCAGGTAGCGAAGCGTCAAGCCATCACTAACCCAGAAAACACCGTCTTTTCCGTGAAACGACTTATGGGACGCAAGTTCGAGGACCCAGTGGCCCAAAAGGATATCGGATCCTTGCCATACGAAGTGGTCAAGGCTTCCAACGGGGATGCCCAAGTTGCCATGGGTGGCAAGAACATGTCGCCACCCGAGGTTTCGGCCATGATCCTTCGCAAGCTAAAGGAAGATGCCGAGGCAAAGCTCGGGGAAACGATAGTTCAGGCGGTCATTACAGTCCCTGCTTACTTCGACGACTCTCAGCGTAAAGCCACCAAGGACGCGGGTGCCATCGCAGGTTTGGAAGTGCAGCGAATCATTAACGAGCCTACGGCCGCCGCTCTTGCCTATGGCCTAGACAAGAAAGATGACGAGGTCATCGCCGTCTACGACATGGGCGGGGGGACCTTCGACATCTCGATCCTGGACATTGGTGGCGGAACTTTCGAGGTGAAGTCCACCAACGGAGACACACACCTTGGCGGCGACGACTTTGATCAACGCCTGCTTGACTGGATGGGAGACGAATTCAAGCGCGAAAACGGGATTGATCTTCGGCAAGATCGCCTAGCCCTGCAACGCCTTAAAGAGGCCGCAGAGAAGGCAAAAATAGAACTGTCTTCTACTCAGCAAACAGAAATCAACCTCCCCTTTATTACGGCTGACTCCAGCGGGCCAAAGCACTTGGTGCTAACCCTGAATCGGGCAACCCTCGAGAAACTGGTGGGCGACCTAGTGGATCGCAGCTTCGAATCCGTCAAACAGGCAATGGCCGACGCCAAGGTCGATCCCAAGGCCATCGATGAGGTCATACTGGTTGGTGGTCAGACACGTATGCCGATGATCCAGCAGCGAGTGAAAGATTACTTCGGGAAAGACCCTCACCGGGGGGTCAATCCAGACGAGGTTGTGGCTGTCGGAGCAGCGATCCAGGGAGCCGTCCTGTCCGGGGACGTACGCGATGTCGTACTTCTGGATGTGACCCCGTTAACCCTCGGCATCGAGACTCTCGGCAACGTAATGACTCCTCTAATCCAACGCAATACAACAATCCCTTCAGCCAAGTCCGAGACCTTCTCCACAGCAGCTGATAGCCAACCCCAGGTAGAGGTCCATGTTCTTCAGGGCGAGCGACCGATGGCGCCCGACAACAAGTCTATAGGGCGATTCATCCTAGACGGTATTCTTCCTGCGCCACGAGGTCTTCCTCAAATTGAGGTCACATTCGACATCAACGCCAACGGAATCCTAGAAGTCTCCGCGAAGGACAAAGGGACCGGAAAGGAACAAACCATCGTAATCCAACCGAGTTCCGGCTTAGACGACACGGAAGTCGAACGGCTGGTCAAGGAGGCCGAGGCGAACGCTGAAGAGGATAAAGAGAAACGGGAGTCGATTGAGCTCAGGAACACGGCTGACAGCATGGCCTACAACGCCGAAAACTTGCTCAGCGAGCACGGAGACAAAATACCCGATGACCTCAAGTCCGAGGCGGAAACCAAAGTAGCGGCTGTTCGAACGGCGCTCCAAACAGAAGATTCAACCGCACTCCGTTCGTCTTCCGATGAGCTCCAAGAGTGCCTTCAGAAGTTAGGGCAGCATATCTACAGTCAAGCCGGAGCCGGCGTCCCAGAAGAGGGGGCTCCGCCCGAAACGGAAGCACCAAATCCCGAAAGTAGCGACGGCGGCGACACAGTCGAGGGCGAATTCAGGGAAGTATAGGCAAGTTGCCCCCCGCCGGGGCACGTATGAACTGACATTGCCCCCGTGCACTGAAGCAGAGCATGCCGTATAATCTGGGTCCGAAAGAGTTCAAATACAAGCCTCGGTCCTAGAGGAGGTAGTTTGGATGTCCGACACACTCGAGAACGCCTCACCAGTTCACGAAGTACAGCTCAGCCGTGACGGGCTCAGCGATCTGCAGGTCCACTTTCTGGCACGGCTTCATTCACTTGTGATTCAGCAGGATGAGTACCTAAAAAGTGGGTCACAGGAGGAATTAGAACGGAAACTCCTGTCTAGGGCCATCTATGCCGGTCTGACAGACTGTGTCAACGTCGGCGTGGGAGACCAGGCGCACGCTATCATCGAGGCATCTCGGCAACCCAGTTTTTAGTAGCAACGTAAGTCAAGAACAAGAGCCCGCCGGGATTCGGCGGGCTCTTTCTTATTCGTCCACCTAAAATAGTTTGGTGAACAAGCACCAGGTCTATAATTGGCCTGCTCATTCGTTCCGCTCATCTAAGGACCTTTGGTGAAAGTTCTCGTCATTACATTGGACGGCCTCGGTGATCGGCCAGCATCCGAATTAAGTGGGCAGACTGCCCTCGAGGCGGCTCACACACCCAACCTTGATTCCATCGCCACCAAGGGCATCAATGGCCTTTTCACATCGGTCGGCCCCGGCGTAGCCGCTGGCACACCAGTCGGACACGCTCTCCTGTTCGGTTATCGCTATCAGGAACTCCCGGGCCGAGCGGTGTTCCACGCGGTCGCTCGCGGGCTGAGTCCCAAAAGTAGCGAGGTCGTGAGTCTCACACGCTTTTCTTCTATCACGAAGGAAAGTGGAGGAATCCAACTCGTCCAACGAATGATGCAGGCACCGGAGCATGAAGCATCGGCCCTTGCGGACGCCCTCCAAAGCTTCTCGTACGACGGTATCCAGATAGAACTTCTGTACACCGGATCCACAGAGGGCATCGTCTTTCTTCGGGGCGACGTGAACGCGGCGATCACTGATTGCGATCCTTTGGGGACCGACCTCCCGATCATTAAAGCGCAGCCTATGGACTCAACTTCCAACCCCAAGTTTGCGGCGAATACTGCGGATGCGATGAACGCTTACCTACGTTGGGCGCACACTGTCCTGCGAGAACACCCGGTGAACACAAAACGTCTTGCCCGGGGAGAACTTCCTATGAATTTTTTGCTGTCGAAGTGGGCGGGCCAGCGTAGCCCACTTCGATCTTTCCAGGAACGATACGGGTTCAACGCCATGAGCCTAACGTCGGAAGAAGTCTTGATCGGAGTTGTACAAGAACTAGGTATGGACACTTGGCAAAACGAGGACCCCGACACAGAAACAGACATGCGCAATAGACTGGTGAAAGCAGAGTCCTTGTTCCACGAAGGCTACGACTTTGTTCACATCCACACGAAACAACCCGACGCGATTGCTCACATGGCAAATCCTCGCAAAAAGCGCGATGTCATTGAAGCACTCGACCGAGGACTTGAACTCCTGTCTCTAAGAATCCTCAACGACCAGGACATTCTGACGGTGATCACTTCTGATCACTCCACCCCGAGCGTGGTGTCTGGCCACCTAAAACCCGGCGAGTTCCACGATCAGCACTCGGGTGATCCCGTGCCACTCGTCATGGCAGGACGGAACTCAATCCAGGACCACGTAACTTCATTCAACGAACGCTCATGCGCCAACGGCGCCTTAGGGCTAGTGAAGGGATCCGACTTCATGAACATCGTGCTGAGTCAGACGGAGAGGACCAATACGATCGGCTGGAGGGCCACCAGCCACGACATCCTCCACCGACCAGATCACGTGGTCCCGTTCGAGCTCTAGCGATGAGCCGAAACTACACTTCAACTCTATCCGAAGGGGACATTGCACCTGATTTCACCTTACCTGGGGTCAGCGTCGGCGACGTACGACTTACCGAGGAATTAACGAAGTCGAACATCCTACTCGTATTCCTTCGCGGCACGTTCTGAATCAACTGCCGTCGATGGATGGCTCAGTTGAGCCAAAACGCCCCAACCTACGCTGCCGCTGGGGTCCGCATCGTAGCAATCGCTGCCCAAACGCGAGCGGGCGCCGCCCAATGGCTGACGAGGAATCCTCAACCGTTCCTATGGCTCGTGGACGCCGACCGAGTAGTGATCAAAGCATACGGGGTTTACAACAAATTTTCTTATGATGCTTGGAAAATGGCCCATCCCGCTTCCCTGCTGATCGATCAAAATAGAACCATCAAGTTCATCTATCGGGCCGCGAACCAGTGGGACATACCAACGAAGGAGGTAATGCTCAGCGGTTTAAAGCATCTCAATGATTAGGCTTAATCGCCCAGGCTTTAGTCAGGATCATCGAACGTCTCCTTCAAGCGACTTAGGCTAGCGCTACTCTGTCGGCCTGGGTAGGGTTCGAAGCGCGTAGGCCAGCACAATTGAGCACGTCCTAGCATAACTTCGAGAACCATCAGCTTGTAGCCTCTTTTAGCTGTACCCTACAATTCAGTTCGGCCGTCGGAATCTAGGACGCTCCGACCTATCAACATGGACTTCGAAATCACTCTCGCCGGACTTGTCGTCGGCATACTCATTGGCCTTACCGGGATCGGTGGCGGCTCTTTGCTGACCCCAGCACTTATCGTTGTCTTCAAGACGAATCCATTGACCGCCGTCGGAACAGACCTCGTGTTCAACGCAGCAACCAAGCTGTTCGGCTCAGTTCAGCATGGGCGTCAGCGCACCATCAGTTATCGGCTAGCCTTCTATCTGGGCCTGGGTAGCATCCCCGCAGCCCTTGCGGGTGTAGGCTTCATAACCTTACTTGAGGATGTCTACAACGTCGACGCAAGCCACGTTGTCAAGATCATTCTAGGCGTGACGCTTCTCTTGGCCGGTGGCCTCATGATCGTCCGCCCCATTATCGACCATCGAAACAAACAGCCCACAGACGTCCGCTTCTTCGTTCCTTTCGAGAGACGGATCAGGTTTACGGTCTTGCTCGGAGCCGTCGTTGGGTTCTTGGTCGGGGTCACCTCCATAGGAAGTGGCGCCCTCATAGTGCCAATGTTGACCCTCTTTTACCCTATGCCAATCAATAGGGTAGTCGGCACTGATATCTTTCACGCGCTCGTCTTGGCAAGCGTCGCCTCTGCGGCACACTGGGGCGCAGGCCACGTCGATTGGACACTTGCGGGCAACCTTCTGATTGGCTCCATACCCGGTGTCCTCTTGGGAGCCCGTCTGGCCATAATCGCACCCGACCGGGTGATGCGTCCTGCACTCGGGTTGCTAGTTATTTTCTCTGGAATTCGTCTGCTTTAAACAGTAGACATTCGATGGGCCAGGGGCCACTCGCCTCGCTCCCGAGAAGGCAAAGCAACGGTTCCTCGGCCTGGAAGAACATTATCGCCCCGCTGATTCACAGCAGAAGTCTCGATGTCCACAACAGGTTCCCCATCAACGTCGATATACTTCTTCGCCACTTTGCCCGTAAATCGCACTGCATCCGAAAGGTAGACGAAATTCCTATACTCCCCATAGTTCCGTTTTAGCCAACCTTCATCACCCATCCAATTTAGGAAAAGCTGGATCTGCCATGCGTGACGTTGCGCCCCAGCGTCGTATGGGAAGGGTAGGCCAGCCGACCTCGCAGCCTGCTTGTTGTAGTGGACACCATAAACAGGTTCCAGGGCGTTCGTCTCTGGGTCACGGAACGCCCATGCGGGATGTCGAGCATATTCACGCAGCGCCGAACCGTGGGCCATGATCTGCACTGGGGCCGAACCAACGCAGTAGGCAACGATATCTGTAAGCCCAAGCGGGCCCTTGATCAAGGGTGGCAGCTCATCTCCAACTTCAACATCTTCCCAGTAACGGACCTCACCACCACGAGGTTTTTCAGCAAGCACCTCGGCCTCGATTGACTTAAGTTCCTCGTCGGTCCAAGGATGGGGCAGCACCGTGCCCTTGTACTTCCCCTGTTTCCGCGCCGCAGGCCTTTCGGCCCGCACAAGCCAAGTCCTCGCCTTCGCCACCAAGTCGCCCCGCTGGTTCAAATAACGGGCCTCTTGATGCTCCATGATGAAGCGCCCTGCAAACTTACTCTGCTTCTCTTCGAACCCAGTGAACTTAGACTCGGGAGTTATCTTATCCCCGGCCAACATCGGCCTATAGAACTCCCAATCGTTGCCCGAATGGAAGGCGTGGACGCCCGGGAGTCCTTGTAGGACCCACGTCGGAAAGACACTGTAGACCCAGTTCTGAGGGGCCACGAGGGACCCGAACCGAGTACCTGCCGCATAGTCGGCATCAAGATACAGAGGGTTCGTATCGCCGATCCCGTTCACAAACTTGCGTATCGCTTCGGGTGTCACGTGTTGATTGAAAACATTCGACACGCGTAATTCAGTTCCCACGCGCGAGCGAAAGACTTCCAACGCCTCCTCGTTTATGGTCCCCTCTACTAACACCCCTTGCTTCTCTGCCATGTTTCCTCCGATCGGCCCTAGGGCCACAAGAGCTTTCTAGCCTCAGATCTCAGTTCGTCTTTGAAGTCCGGATGGGCAATCTCGATCAGGGCCTCCGCACGCTGCCGCTGCGTCCCGCCCTTTAGATTCGCAACACCATGTTCAGTGACAACATAGTGTGCCAGTGTTCTAGGCACAGTCACGATCGTTCCACGATCAAACTGGGGGACGATACGGGATACCGCACCGCTGCGAGCCGTTGACGGCATAACCGTGATGTACCTTCCTTCTTTGGCCATAGCTGCGCCCGTGGCGAAGGCAAGATGTCCTCCTGTCCCGCTGACCAAGGAAGCCCCCAGCGACTCCGCAGCGATCTGACCAGTAAGGTCGATGGAAAGGGCGCTATCTACCGCTGTCATACGATCGTGGGCGGCTACTGTAGCAGGATCAATGACGTACTTCGCTGGGTAGAGTTCGAACATAGGGTTGCCATCAACAAAGGCCATGTCGTCACGGTCCCCGCCACCAACCGCAGTGGCAACCGCCCGTCCCCGGTGAATGCTCTTTCGGTTTCCGTTAATCACGCCCTCGCGCACTAACTTAATGATGCCCGCTGGCGTAGTCTCCGAATGCCAACCCAGGTCGTTCTTGGTGGCGAGAACCCCGAGCCGCGCTATCCACTCCGACGTGCTCCCAACGCCAATCTGCATGGTCGCCCCGTCTTCTACCAACTCGGCCACGTAGCCTGCAATCGATCGCTCAGCCTCCCCGGGCTCTACCGACTTTCGCCCGAGCAGATCCGTCGCTCCTGGCTGCCGATCACTTTTGACATGAGGAACGAAATAGTCAATTTCTGACACGTGAACGTAGTTCTCTCCGGCAGTTCTGATCAGTTGATCGTTGACTTCGGCGAGCACTAGTGACGCCCCTTCAATCTGTTCGCGTTTGTTCCATAACGAGGCTCCAAAGCTGCAAAACCCGTGTTGCTGAGGTGGAGAAACCTCCACCAGCGCCACATCGGGGGCAACTTCAAGAGGACCGTATTCGACGTGCAACGTCTGGACGTTGTAGTCACAGCGGCGCTCGACCACCATGTCGCGTACAACGGGGAGAATGTAGCCGATTTCGATTTGGAAACTGTCTTCGAAGCCAGGTTCGTACCACCCGAAGTCCCTGCTTGGCGTCGGGAGAAATAGTTTCACGCCTCTTAACTCGTCAGCACGCGCCAAGAGCGACAGCGATAGAGCAGTGGGTTCATTCCCCGACGTGAAGGCAACCCGGTCGCCATCTTTTATGAAAGCCACGGCCTCGGCCGCGGTGACCGTGTGCAACTCGTAGTGAGCTTGCCAGCGTTTAGCGGTTTCGTCTTCGGTCGTCTTCGTCATGCGAACTAGATGCCTCTGGAGAATCCCGGTCACTGTAGGGGGAGGCCAAGACACCGTCAACTGAAGAAGTCAAACCGGCCACGACCCACATGACAACGGCGAGGTGAAAAATCAGCAGGACAACTGCGTTGGGTGGTAGCAACTTATCTGGACACCTCTCAAACCCGCTTCTAGAATGCGACTGCTGATCCAACTAAGGTAGGCGCCATGAAACTAACATTCAACGGCCTCATGACCAACGGTATGACCCTCGAGCAGGACATCGAACTTGCTCAGCGCCTCGGTATGGACGGGCTCACCATTCCAATTTGGAAGCTCGACTCTTTTGGACTAAATAAAGGTTTGCGATTGCTAAAGGACAGCGGCCTCCCCGTCTCCGCAGCAACAGGCGCAGGGATGTTCTCCCTGGACGACAGAGGGAAGTGGCCGGATCAGATCGAAAGCACTAAGAAAGTCACCGAAACAGCTGGTCGCATGGGTGCAGAATGTATGCCCCTTCTCGCGGGAGGCGCCGGCAGGCTCAGCTACGAGGAAGCGGAGCAGGAGTTCATCGCACTGTTGGAACATATCCTGCCTGCAGCCAGGGATGCTGGCACGCGCTTTGCTCTTGAGCCAAACAGCTGCCTACGTTATGACCTCGGCTTCTGTCACACTCTCCATGACGCTCTCGACCTATCCGAGCTTGTCAACTCACCACAACTCGGAGTCCTCTTCGAAATGAACTACGCGTGGCATGAGCGTCACCTCTACGACAACATCACGAATCGTTTTCAAAATATTTTCCTAGTACAACTCGACGACCAACCGGCGGATGATTTCTGCACCCCGTCACGGGTACCTCTCGGTCAAGGCATCATACCCTGCGATCGCATCGTCAGGGCCTTCGAGGCCGCGGGCTACAAGGGATACTACGATATCGAGGTCGTAGGGCCATCGCTACAAAAAACAGGACCGGAGGCAGCGATAAAGACCTGCGTAGATTATCTAGCCAACCTTTGACTACCACCCCACCGGTAAAACCGACGCACCGGGCTGGAACCACCTAGTGTTTTCCTCGCTTTACCTTCGTAGGCAAACCTGGTCCTTCTTCAAAAACTGGGTGAGGCAGTAATTCAACGCCGCTCGAGGCTAACAGCCTAAGGAATCCGTCAGGGTCAGCAGGGACCGGCTGAGCATCGCCCAAGTAGACCTCGAACAGGTAGGAGCCCTGGGGGCCAGCGATAAGTGGCCCGAACTTCGCTCCCTCCTCTAGCAGGATCATAGACCCAGCGTGGGCATCATGGCCGCCAACATCGACGAAGCCATCAATTACATAGATGACGTGGCTGCTCATGTGCCCGTGGCGCTCGATGATCATACCCGGATCATAGCGCGCTATGTTGATCACGTATTCCGGCGTGCGGATAAGGTTCTTAAGGTGAACACCAACTCGCCGCTCCCCATGCATTTGAACCCGTACCTCAGCATAGGGATACTCGTCCTGATGGACGATCACCAATCTGGCTCCATCTTTCTGTTCTTCTATCACCGGCATCACGACCTCCTGGCTCGAAGCAGCACTAGAGAAATGTACGTGGGCACTACCCGAGGGTCAAGCGAGCCGGTGAATCGGGAAGATTAAACGCCTGACCTCGGCAACCGAGGATTCCACGAACTCGGTTGCCACTTTACGATGCTGCACACCGATCGTGGAGGCGTCGTCACGCAGATGGATGAGCCCATAATTATTCCTATACGAAGAGGGGATCTCGTCGGGCAGCTCTTCACCCATCATCAATCCAAAGTCTAGGCACCAACCTCGGGCGACCGCTGACATGTCGTAGCCTCCTCCCCCAAGAGCAACCCATTTTTTCGTCATCTGACCCAGCTTTCGCACCGCTTCACCATGACCCTGGACAGTCATCTCTAGATGCGTGATGGGGTCATCGAAGTGTGTGTCCATACCTAGCTGTGTCACGAGAACGTCTGGGACGAAAGCGTCAACTATCGGCGGCACCACAGCATCGAATGCCCAATGAAAGATCTCATCGTCCGTATGAGGAGCTAGTGGAACATTGACCGAGAAACCTTTACCCTCACCCACACCAAGTTCGCGGACCTCTCCGGTTCCTGGAAAGAGATAGCGGCCAGACTCATGCATCGAAAGTGTGAGCACGTCGTTCGTATCGTAGAAGGCACCTTGCACCCCATCGCCATGGTGACAATCGATATCAACGTACATCACTCTTAAACCTTTACGGCGCAAGGCCTCAATGGCAATGACGGGATCGTTAAAGATACAGAAACCCGAGGCGTGATCTGATGCCGCGTGGTGTAATCCACCCGCTACGTTGAACGCCACCTCAACATCCCCCGCGGCAACTAGCTCTGCGGCGACCAAAGACCCTCCAGTCGACAGAGTCGACGCGCCGAACATTCCCTCATAGGCTGGATTGTCGCCAACTTCACTAAAGTTATAACGTTCGGGCGCTAAGTCAGTCATGCCTTGGCTCAGGACCTCCACCGCTCGCAGATAGTCAGGAGTGTGAAACCAAGCAAGCTCATCAAGCGTAGCGTGCCTCGGCGCAATTTGCTCCGAGCGTTCAAATAATCCATACGCGTTGGCCAATTCATGGGTGTAACGAAGTCGCGTGGGTCGCATCACGTGATCTTCGCGCAACACATGACGCGAAAGTGCGTCATCGTAGATGAAAGCTGCTTGCCTCATGATTCGCTCGCAACATTCAAAACGATCTTGGCTGTGAAAGTTTTCATGAACCGCTCGTCAACAAAGCGAGTCAGGCAAGATTGCAACTACCCACTAAGGTGATGCCTAAGAATGATCTGGGCGGCCCGTTTGTCGAGCGGATTGTTGTTGTTGCCACATTTCGGAGACTGGATACATGAGGGACAGCCCGACCGGCAGGGACACTCGGAAATGGCCCTCATCGTCGTCGCCCATAGTTCTTCTATCAAATCATATCCTTTTTCAGTAATGCCAACCCCACCTGGGTGTCCGTCGTAAATGAAAATCTGAGGCCTACCAGTGTCGGGGTGGAGCGGCGTAGAAACGCCACCAATATCCGCTCGGTCGCACATGGCAAAAAACGGAAGCATGCCTATGGACGCATGCTCAGCAGCGTGAAGTCCGCCAGGGAGATCCAGTTCCATCCGGTCGATCTGCCCAACGGCCGAATCCGCAATATTGAACCAGAGCGCCGTGGTAGTGAACGATTGCGTCGGCAAAGTAAGGATGTTGTCGTCGATGACTTCATCTGTAAACTGACGCTTCCTTTTATAACCAACAACGGTACGGGCCACTTCAACGGATCCTAAGAAAACATCAATTCCATTGACGCCCTTACGCGACACCAGATCTTCGATGGTCAGGTCGGTATGATCTCTCGAGACCGTGTAATAGGGGTCCCTATGACGACGCACCCGTGCTGTCCGGGAGATCTCGTCGAGTTCCGTCACGAGAAAAGGCTCACCCTTATGCAGGTAGACAGCGCCCGGATGAAGTTGCGCGAATACCATCCCCGCGTCTACATGCTCTATCAGCACGCCACTCTGCTGGTCGACGACCTGATAAAAGTCTCCAGTCGCGGATCTGATATTCAATTCCTCTGCCGGAAAAAGAACGCCAGCCGAGGGGAACCAGCGGCCACGTGCTTCACGCACCTCGCCATCTTGCTCTAACTCTGAAAGCAGTCCGCTCCCCCCCTCGCCTAAGATAGCCTCGTCGCCCGGCTCAAGCGGCGCCTCGTAAGCGGCACAAACGAGATGAGGTTTGAGGACGTAAGGATTCGTCGGTGCAATAAGAACATGTTCCTGCGGCTTTTCGAAAAAGGCGGACGGATGTCGCATAAGGTATTGGTCAAGAGGATTGTCTGAAGCAATCAAAATGCTGAGCGAACGTTCGCCATTACGACCACTGCGGCCCGCCTGTTGCCACGTGCTAGCGATAGTGCCTGGATACCCGTTGATAATCGTCGCGTCCAGATCCCCAACATCGATCCCAAGCTCAAGCGCATTTGTGGCCGAAACCCCGAGCAACGAACCATCAAACAGCCCCTCCTCGATCATGCGCCGATCTTCAGCAAGGTATCCGGCCCGGTATGGCCTAATGCGCTGCGACAATGGGACAGACTCTTCTTTAAGTCGATCACGAGAGTACGCGTAAACCAACTCCGCAGTCTTGCGGCTCCGGCTAAAAGCAATTGCTCGAACCTCGCCCTTGAGCAACTCGGAAAATGTGAGTGTCGTCTCAGAGTTGGGGCTTCGCCGTGTCATTTGTGCCTCATCGATAAACGGCGGATTCCACATAACGAAATCTTTGCCCCCGTAAGGTGAACCATCTTCCTCAATAACTTCGAAAGGCAGTCCAGTCAAACGCTCGGCGTGCTCGCCAGGGTTCGCCACCGTAGCCGAGCACAATACGAATTGGGGCTGATTCCCATACAAAGCGCAAACACGTCTCAGGCGTCTTATCACGTTGGCCACATGCGACCCGAAGACGCCGCGGTAGACATGACTTTCGTCGATCACAACATATCGGAGCCCCGAGAAGAAACGCTTCCACATGCCGTGGTTAGGCAAAATACCAATGTGGAGCATGTCCGGGTTGGTAAGTACCACCTGGCCCGTCCGGCGGATCTCACCTCTATCCCGACTATCTGTGTCTCCGTCGTAGGTCGCGCATCGCAAAGGTTGATCCATGAACGAACCGAGTTCTCGCACTTTCCTTAGTTGATCTTGAGCTAGCGCTTTGGTCGGAAACAAGTAGAGCGCACGAGCACCCCTAGTTTGAATCAAGGATTCAAGTACAGGAACGTGATAACAGAGACTCTTGCCACTTGCAGTGGACGTTGCAACCGCAACATTTCCACCCTGCCGTAACGCCTCAATCGCTTGGGTCTGGTGCGTATAAAGAGGAAAGAGTCCCAAGTCCTCTAGCTGCGCTTGAAGTTCCTGTGGCAGGGTCGGAGACAGGCCGCGATGTCGGGCGGGACGAGCCCCTACATCTTCTAGGTGGACTATCTGGTCAGCGTACCAGTCCTGTTTTCGAACATGCGTTAGAAAAGCGTGAGTATCCATGCGATAGGTTCTGGAAGAACAAGGATGTGCGAGCGACCAGCCTAAACGCCGTCGATGATCTCTATTTCGTAATCCAAAAGCTCAACATCGCCGAGCAGCCTCTCAACATAGTCGACTATGTTCGATAGCATCGAGTTAGCGTGTCGACCATCGTTACTGACGCAGGTAAGGCCGAAGGTGAGCCGCTGCCAGGCTTCCTGGTCCTCGACCTCTGCAATCGCAACGTTGAACTTCGTCCGAACCTTAGCAGAGATCGAGTGGGCTATCCTCCGTTTGCCCTTGAGATTGTCGTTTTCCGGAATACGTAATGAGAGTTTGCATACGCCCACATGCATGATCGGCCCATTATATCCGCCCTAATCTCACGGACCAGGTTCAATATCCAGATTGCCGAAAAGAGAACGCAATGTAACATCAAAAAGTGCGAGCCCATCCATCCACCC
This sequence comes from uncultured Dehalococcoidia bacterium, assembly GCA_964619905.1. Classification (GTDB taxonomy): domain Bacteria; phylum Chloroflexota; class Dehalococcoidia; order SHYB01; family SHYB01; genus DAOUKH01. The sequence goes on along the minus strand of CAZUGG010000045.1, from coordinate 3,031 downwards.
CTAACACTTCCAAGATTGACGGTGCCGAGGGGTCTACTTAGAATTGTCGAGCTCGTAGCAATCTTGCATCCGTCGCCCTGAGAGCGCCATGGCAAGGCCATCAGATCCGCAGAAGACGGGCTACGTTAGCCGCCTCTTCGGACGCATCGCTCCTCGATATGACCTGGGAAACCGTGTCATCAGCCTCGGTCGCGATCAAGGCTGGCGCCGTCAGGCAGTTAACGACCTCGCTCCAGTTCCAGGTGAACGAGTCCTTGACATAGGATCGGGGACCGGAGACCTGTCGATCCCCCTCGCCTTGTCTGGGGCCTCTATAACCGCGTGCGACGTCAACCGTGCCATGATGTTGCTCGGAGAAAATAAGGCCGCGCAGGCGGGCGCATCAGGTGTATCCTACGTACTGTCAGATGCACTTCGACTTCCGTTTGCCGATTGCGTGTTTGACGCCGCTGCTGCTGCATTCACAGTGCGGAATTTTGCGGATCTTAATCAGGGGATTGAGGAGATAGCACGGGTTCTCAAACCATATGGTCGCTTTGTATGCTTAGAGTTCACTCGGCCACCATCAAACGTGATCGGAGCCTTTTACCGACCCTACCTCAAGCACCTCCTGCCCTTAATAGGAGGTGCTTTGACAGGGGACTCTGGAGCCTACCGATATCTTACCGAATCCATTAAGGATTTCGCAGCCCCTGCCGAACTGGCTAAATTGATGAAGGCTTCCGGTTTCTCAACAGTCGACTGGCGGTTACTGAACATGGGTACAGTCGCCATCCACATTTGCCGAAAGGAGCCGGCGGGACTTTCCTGATCTCCTCGGTCCTAATTTGACGCAAGCAAACGAGCCTATACCTCAAAATATCCCCGAAGTAGTCATCCTTCGTCTGCCTCTCTACGTCCGAATTCTAACTCAACTTAGGGACACAGGCATCGAAGTCGTGAGCTCGAGAGAACTCGGCGAACGCCTAGGTGTCACGCCAGCACAGATCAGAAAAGACCTGAGTTACTTTGGCCGATTCGGTAAACAAGGCCAAGGTTACAGCGTGGGTTATCTAGTAGGCGAGTTGCGCCACGTCCTTGGTCTGGACCGAGAATGGACCACAGCCGTGATAGGAGTGGGACGGCTGGGGCGCGCCATCATCAACTACCCGGGCTTCGGACCCGAAGGCTTCCGCGTGGTGGCAGCATTTGACAACGACCCCGCTCAAATAGGAAGGGAGCTGGGCCACGCAAACGTATTGTCCACAAATGACCTTCCGGCAGTCATTAGCAAAGACCACATCGACATCGCCATCGTGGCGGTGCCTGCTCAGACGGCGCAGGCCGTTATAGATCAGTTGGTGGCATGCGGTGTCAAGGCAATCCTCAACTACGCCCCTATAGCACCACAGGTCCCAGAGGACGTGCGCGTCCGTAACATCGATCCGGTTCTTGGACTACAAACAATGACCTATCACCTAGCGTCTCGCCAGGACGCCGAAGCTAGGGAGCGTTAGTCTCGGCGGGTTTGTGGCCCCTCAAGCACCCGACCGGCCAGGGTCATAGACACCCGTAGCTCGCCGACGACGAGCCACGCGAACCCGAACATTGGCACGGCGCAATGAGGCCAAAGCTCGTTCCAAATCGAGGTCCTGAGAGCGTACGGCGATACGCTCCTGAGCTCGCTTCACCGCCTCCTCAGCACGCTCGACATCGATTTCATCAGCCCGTTCCGCGGAGTCTGCAAGGACCGTAACCTTATCGTCTCGTATCTCTAAGAACCCGCCGGCGATCGAAAAGGAACTGGTATCACGACCGTCATCTTTAAGACGTATCTCGCCAGGTTCGAGAGCAGTGAGAAGCGGTACGTGGCTTGGAAGCAAGCCCAACTGTCCCTCCGAACCCGGCGCCACGACCATATCGGCCTCGGCTTCCAGGACCGTGCGCTCCGCAGTGACTATCTCGATTCGTAGTTTGGCCATGTCCTAAAAAGTGGGTCCGTTCTAATTCTGGGCCAGCATCTTCTGGCCTTCCTCAATCGCCTCTTCAATCGTTCCCTTCATGTAGAAGGCCTGTTCTGGAATATCATCGTGCTTGCCTTCCAGAATCTCCTTGAAGCCGCGGACCGTCTCCGCAACTGGAACATAACGGCCCTCGATACCAGTAAAGGGCTCGGCGACAAACATCGGCTGGGTCAGGAAACGCTGAATCTTCCGAGCCCGTGTCACCGTCTGTCTGTCCTCTTCTGAAAGTTCCTCCATGCCAAGGATAGCGATAATGTCCTGGAGGTCCTTGAAGCGCTGCAGCACTAGGAGTACTCCCTGAGCCGCATCATAGTGATCCTTCCCAACGATATTGGGATCGAGAACACGCGAATTCGATACCAGAGGGTCTACAGCCGGATATAGGGCTTGTGCGGCAAGATCTCGGTCCAGTGAGATCACGGCATCTAAGTGGCCGAAAGTCGTCGCCACTCCTGGGTCAGTGTAGTCGTCAGCAGGCACGTAGATCGCTTGGAAGGAAGTGATCGAGCCTTTCTTCGTTGAAGTGATGCGCTCCTCCAGGTCTCCCATCTCAGTCGACAGTGTCGGCTGATAACCTACTGCCGAAGGCATCCTTCCTAGGAGAGCCGACACCTCCATCCCTGCAAGGATGTACCGGTAGATATTGTCGATAAAGAGAAGGACATCCTGGCCCTCGCGGTCACGAAAGAATTCTGCCATCGTGAGCCCCGTCAGAGCGATCCGAAGCCGCACGCCTGGCGGCTCGTTCATCTGGCCGAAAACTAGCACAGTCTTGTCGATGACGCCCGACTCCCGCATCTCGTGCCAAAGGTCGTTCCCCTCGCGGGACCGCTCCCCAACGCCCGCAAAGACAGAGAATCCCCCGTGCTCCTGCGCAATGTTCCTGATCAGTTCCTGGATGACGACCGTCTTCCCAACACCAGCACCTCCATAGGCGCCAATCATGCCCCCCTTAGCAAACGGGGTAATGAGATCGAGGACCTTGATCCCTGTCCCAAGTACTTGAGCCTCAGTGACCTGATCTTCGA
>CAZUGG010000044.1:0-6639 GCA_964619905.1 uncultured Dehalococcoidia bacterium | reverse complement strand
GTCGGGCGCCCTCAGCCGACTAGGCAACATCGCAGATGGGAACACCGTTTGCGACTACGAGCCTGAGGAAATCGACCGGGCTAGCAGTATTCAACTTGCTCTCGGGTCTACGGAGTGGGATGGAGTGAAGGTCAATTGGCTGGACACTCCTGGTTATGCAGACTTTGCCGGCGAGGTCCTTTCTGCGATTGCGGCTGCGGACTTTGCGGCGATTGTGGTGAGTGCAGTTGATGGCGTGGAAGTCGGTACCGAGGCGACATGGCACCAGGCAGATGAGGCCCTCTTGCCACGGATGATAATCATAAACAAGATGGACCGCGAGAATGCAGATTTCTACCAGACCCTCGCCCAGGTGCAGCAACGTTTAGACCGACGGTGTGTTCCGCTCAACCTCCCTATCGGCGCGGAGAGCAATTTCAGTGGGGTCTCGAATTTGCTAGGCTCTTCGGAAGAAGTTGAACGATACGAGGAGTTCCACGAGCAGCTTGTCGAGGCAGCTGCGGAATCCGACGATGCCCTCACCGAGAAATATCTTGAGGAGGGCGGGCTGTCACCAGAAGAGATTCTGCACGGCCTCAAGAATGGCCTCGCTGCTAGAACCATCTTCCCAGTTGTGGCCACTTCCGCTACGAAGGAGATTGGTGTTACCGAGTTGCTGGACTTGTTGAAGGATTACGCCCCGAGCCCCGTGAAGGCGATTGCTGTTGGGAAAGACATATCTGGCGACGAAGCCGAAATTTCTCCTAACGACTCGGGACCATTGGCTGCGGTTGTTTTCAAGACCACCGCGGACCCCTATGTTGGCAAGCTGTCGGTCTTCAAGGTTTGGCGCAACACGCTGAAGAGTGACTCGCAGGTGACTAATGCCCGGACCGGTCAGACGGAGCGAATTGGCCAGGCTTTTGTCCCTCGAGGGAAGCGCCAGGAAAACGTTTCTTTCCTGGCCCCCGGTGACATCGGCGCTGTAGCGAAGCTCCAGGATACGTCCACTGGGGACACTATTGGGGCCAAGGACATTGGCATAAGGTTGCCAGGGATTGAGTTTGCCAATCCAGTTTACAGTGTCTCGCTAGCTCCGAAGACTAAGGCGGACATGGATAAAATGGGCGCTGCTGTCGCTCGTGTCGTTGATGAAGATCCGAGTCTCCAGATGACTAGGGAACAGTCCACCGGCGAGACGGTGCTGTCAGGGCTCGGCGATGCTCATATCGACGTGGCCGTCAAGCGTTTGCAACGCAAATTTGGTGTTGAAGTCATAGTTGGGACACCACGGGTACCCTATCGAGAGACGGTCAAAATCAAGAAAGCGGTGGAATACAAGCACAAGAAACAGAGCGGAGGTCACGGGCAGTACGGACACGTCCATCTGGAGCTTGAGCCACAGCCCAAGGGAAGCGGAGTAACTTTTGAGACCCGAGTGGTGGGAGGGGCCGTGCCGAGGGAGTATTTCCCGGCCGTCGAAAAGGGAGTTATGGAGGCGGCACGAACGGGCGCTATTTCGGGCAGCCCAGTAGTTGATTTGAAAGTTACTTTGTTCGACGGAAGTTCTCATCCGGTCGACTCTTCGGGTATGGCCTTCCAGATTGCCGCTTCCCAGGCATTCAAGAAGGGCCTCCAAGAGGCCAACCCGGTAATCCTCGAACCGTTGATGAAAATATCAGTGACGGTCCCTGACAGCTACACAGGAGATGTTATGGGAGATCTGAATGGCAAGCGTGCGAAAGTTCTGGGTATGAATCCTAACAATGGGGCTACCACTATTGAGGCCGAGGCCCCACTTGCCGAGATGCAGCGCTATGCTCAGGACCTGCGCTCGATCGCGCAGGGTCGTGGTGTGTACACCATGGAATTCTCCCACTATGAAGAGCTTCCGGCCCACCTGGCTCAGAAGATCCAGGAGGAAGTGGAGGCTGTTGGCGAGGAGTCTTAGCGTAACGAAGTTTGGCAGGCTAGCTGTCGCCAGATTTAGCTGCTTCCCAGATGGTGTGGTACTGGTTACCTGTGATGGCAGCGGCAAACTCCGTCGTCTCTAACTGCCGTAACTCCGCCAGAACCCTGTCGAAGTTACGGGCCAGTTTAGGGTGATCGCCAGAGGCGACCCTCCCGATGAGCTTATCCCAGACACCAAGGTTGGTTAGGCTCTCGATATAACGTGGCCACGGGACAAATGTTATTTTCTCTGGCTGTGTGAAACGGGGCCGCAAACGCCTGAGACTTCGGAGCCGCTCGTCTACGGACTTCGCCATTGGCACGAGCTGGACTAAAGGCGGGTCTTCCACATCCGACCGCGGATCTACCAGCAATGTCTTCCGTAGATAAGGAAAGTGGAGGCAAATTACCTCTGCTGACTCGATATTGCTAAATATCTCCTGGAGGTCCACCCGTTTTCCTCCAGCTTTCCGCCGCCGCCGCCCGGTTTGCTTTCCTGCGACCTAATGTCTGGTCGTAAGCGATTGGGCGGACGGGCTATCCCTTGAGCTCGCGCACCATCTCAGTGAAGGCTGGAAGAACCTCTTCCCATTCGCCGACTAAGCCGTAACGTGCCTCTTGGAAGATGTTCGCGTCTGAGTCCTTGTTAATTGCTGCGATAGTTTTGGAGCCGGAGCAGCCTGCCATGTGCTGGCTTGCACCTGAGATTGCGAAGGCAATGTAAAGATCGGGTGTTACGGTCTTTCCTGTTAGCCCCACCTGGTAAGAATGTGGGAGCCAACCAGCATCACATACTGCGCGGCTGGCTCCCATCGCGCCGTTTAGGGCTTCAGCTAACTCCTGCAATTGTTCGAACGGCTCAGGCCCTCCGAAGCCGCGGCCCCCAGCGATCACTACGTTGGCATCTTCAAGGCGTACACCTTCGGACTTTTGTTTTCTAACTTCAGTGACACGGACTTTCACCGCCGAGTCGTCGACGGATGCCTCTAGAGCCTCAATGTTCTCGCTCCGAGAGGTGTCTGGTTCCACGGCCTCAAATGCTTTCACACGAATTGCCAAAACGTGTTGTGCTGCGCTAGAGGCATAGGTCGCCCGGGCGTTACCGCCGTAAACCGGCTTTGTGGCCTTTAGTGAGTCGCCATCCACAGAAACATCTACGATGTCCATGGTCAGGCTGGCTTGAAGCTTGAAAGCAATTTTCGGGGCTAGGTCGCGGCCGACAGCTTTTTGTCCTAGCACGATGACCTTAGGCGATGTTTTTTCGATCGCCTGCAGCTTGACTTGAGTGTATGCGGCAGGTTGGTATGCGGCCAGGTCGGTGCTCTGGAATGTAAGCACTTTGTCGGCCCCTGCGGCAATTATCTCGGTCCCCAGGCCTTCTGTTGCACCGATGAGGATGGCAGTGACAGTGCCTCCGACCGCATTGGCGAGGGTGCGTCCAACAGCCACGCCCTCCTTGGCCACCCCGAGGATCTGACCTTCGGAAACTTCCGCGAATACAAGTACACCTTGGTTGTCAGCCATGCGTGCTGCTCCTATTGGTTCCAATCTGGGTCTATATTAATTTCGCTTCTCTCAGCTTTAGGGCCAGGTTTCGGCCCTTCTCGGCTCCGTTGTCTCCATCGATCCACTCCACGTTTTTTTCTACCACGGGAATAAAAAGCTTATCCAGATCCACAACCCGACCGCTGGCGCCCACGCTTGCCGAGTCGGCTCCAATGTCAGCCGCACTCCAGATCGTTGGTTGTTTTCGGCCAGCCTGCATGATGCCCCTGAGCGTTGGGTATCGTGGCTCCCCGAACTCGTTACTTACTGTGACCATGGCGGGAAGTGGTGCCTCCATGCTTTCGCTGCCCTCCTGTCGGCCTCTCTCGCCAGTATCTCTACCTTCGGAGACGGTGATGCCGCGTGCAAGTGTGACCACAGGAATGCCCAGCATCTCCGCCACGGCTGGTCCAACCTGTCCGCGGTCTGTATCGGAAGCCTGGCGGCCACAAAGGATTAGATCGAAGTCGCCAATTTTCTTTACGGCTGCAGTAAGGGCGCGGGCGATGGAGTAGGCATCCCCTTCTTCCAAGGCATCATCCTGCAAAAGATATAGCTCATCCGCGCCCATAGAGAGGGGCTTCTTCATCACGTCGAGCACGAGGTCTTTCCCAAGGCTGATCACTTGGATGGTTCCCTCATGCTCTTCGCGCAGTTGGAGAGCGGCTTCTATTGCGTTTTCGTCGAAGCCGTTAACTACTGGAGCTACCCCCTGAACGGGCATGACTGTGTTGTTAGCCTCGTCGATCTTGAAGCTCGCCAAGGGGGTCTCTGGATCCATGACCTGCTTTGCGAAACAGATAATGTTCATTGAGCGACCTCCGCTGAATAATGGTGTCCGGTAACGGGGTTTTTACAAAAGAAAACTGGGCCAAAAATTGCGCCCAGCAAAGAACCTGTCGGAAGCGCGCATACTCTAGCACCGGCTCTTGCACAGGGTCAAGATAAATCAAGATCCACATTGGGTGGCAACTGAGCGTGACCGTTGGTCCGGTCCGGCCCATCTGCCTGATTGAAGTATGTCACGAGTCCGACTGGCCTTGAGAGGGATTGCCCCACTTTGCCCATCGGGTTGTTGAAGCTTTGCAGCTGATCTAAGTCTGGCTCGCAGCAACTAAGTCAAGCCAATATCGCTCAGAGTAGGCGTCGTATAGCTGCCCAGCTTTGAAGGGTCGGGCGATCTCGTCTTCCGTCATGAGCCCATTTTCGATTGCGAACTCGCGAGCTTCGATGATGCTGCCCGTATGTTGCATGATGTTTGGGATTGTGGAGAGGTGTGATGCAACCACACAGGGCATATGAACGGAGTGCCGGCGAGGCAGATTGAAACCCATTCCTGCTTCTTCGGAGATAGTGACGCGCTCTACCAAGGTTGCGCCTGGTTGCAGGCCTAGGACAGCGATGTTGTGCTCGCGAACCTCTTTCGCGAGCAGTATTGTCGCCCAGTTGAGCCCGGCCTTGGTGCTGGGGTAAAGGAGACTAGTTGCTGCGTGTCCCGGCATGTTGGGGTTTGCGATATGGCCCTCGATGCCAGTGGTCACATTGATGAAAAGCCCCCCACCTTGATTCGTCATGTGGGGAATTAGATGGTGCATGAACATCAGCGGCGCTTTTAAGTTGCAATCGATAGCGGTGCTAATGGGCTCCCAATCTAGTTCTTCGATCCGCTCCCAGTTCGCGGGGCCCTCATAGCGCGCGTTGTTGATCATTACGTCGATGCGCCCGAATGCTTCCAATGTCCTGTCAATTGCACTCTGGATATCATCTGGCACCCCGACATCGCACCGGATCGGCAAAGCCTTTCCTCCAACAGATTCAACCAGAGATGCCGTCTCGAGAATTGTGCCGGGGTATGGTGTTGTATCACCCTCTTTCACAGATCGTGCCGTGATGCCGATCGAGAAGCCGCGGAGGGCGAGATGAGCGCACATTGCTTTGCCAATGCCACGGCTGGCCCCAGTTATGAGCGCGACCTTTCCCATCCTCTATTTCCCTTTGTATGAAGGTTTTCGGCGCTCGAGGAAGGCCATACGGGCTTCCTTCGAATCCTCGGAGTAGTAGCAGATTTGGTACGCCAGACGCTCGAATTCGAGGTAGTCGTCCAAGTCCCGGGTACGCCCGCGCAGAATTGCACGCTTGGTCATGGTCATGCCCAGCGGCGGACCGGCAGCAAAAGCATGTGCCAGGGCCAGAACCTCTGTCATGAGTTCGGCATGAGGAACGATATCCAAGACGAGACCCATCTCCTTGGCCTCGACCGCTTCCATGATGCGGTTGGTTGCATAGAGTTCGAAGGTTCGTTGCGGGCCGATGTGGCGAGGTAGTAACCAGCCCAACGCATCTAGGATCCCGACGCCAAGTGCGGCATGCGCGATCCGGAAGCGTGCCCGCTCTGAGCCGATGAGCACGTCACAGCCAGCCGCGAGGGCAAAACCTCCACCTACACAGATTCCGTTGATCGCTGCCAAAACTGGTTTTTCTACACGTTGGAGTTGGGCGGATAGGGCGTTAGCGGGATGAAGATGATTGCTTCTGATCTGCTCTGAGGACATTGCCCCTCCGGACTTCCGTTCCTTTTGGTCGGCGCCAGCGGAAAAGTAGTCGCTCCCGGCTCCGGTGATGACTAGGGCGCGGATCTGGGGATCGTCGTTGGTCTCCTTGAAGACCTCTGTGATCTCGCGGCGCATGGTGCTATCCAGAGCGTTACGGTTATCTGGCCGGTTGAGTGTGGCTACCGCTACTCCTTCGGGGTCCACTTCAAAGAGAATTGTCTTGTAGTTCATGATGCCTAGTTGTCGGATGAAATCTCCAGCGACCTTTCACTATTCGTCGTAGACCATGAACTCAACCAGATTTTTATCGGGATCGGAGATGTAGATACTCTTCGATCGTTGGGTGCCGCCGTTGCGGCCCCCATAGCGTCGTACCGGTCCGGCCACCGGTTCCACGCCCGCCCTGGCCAGCATTTCTTGAACTTCTTCGATGGTACCGTCCCAAACGAAGCAGAAATCGCCACAACCTGGCTTTGCGTTATGCCCCCGAAGATCGGCGACGAACCCTTGGGGATGGACATTGATCATGTTGTGATCACCAACGCGAAGTGAAAAGATCTTGCTCTTCCCTTTGCGCCAGCTCTCTTCATTGGAGAAAGTGAACCCGAGACGC
>CAZUGG010000043.1:0-7502 GCA_964619905.1 uncultured Dehalococcoidia bacterium | reverse complement strand
GTACGCCACCGGTATGCGTGTCAGCGAGTTGGTTTCACTGCAAGTTACGGACGTTAACCTGGTAGGAGAATTCGTTCGATGTATGGGGAAAGGTTCCAAGGAACGGCGCATCCCCTTCCATGATCAGGCCCTTAGCGCCCTTAAGGTTTACATAGAAGAGGCACGCAGCATATTCATGTCGAAGTCTGCAGACCCAGCGTTATTCTTGAACCGGCGTGGTGAGCGACTAACTAGGCAAGGTTTCTGGCTCATTCTGAAAGAGCATGCGCGAAGAGCTGGCATCACAACACCAACCACCCCCCATACCTTACGTCATAGCTTCGCAACTCACCTTTTGCGAGGGGGAGCTTCACTACGCCAAGTCCAAGAATTATTGGGCCATGCCACCATCGCTAGTACACAGATATATACCCATTAAACTGATGACCATCTTCGTGAACAATATGAGGAAGCCCATCCAAGAGGTCGATAAGACAATAATCAGATCAGGATGGCCACCACTCATGAAAACCAGCCCCATCGATGAGCTAGGTGCTAGTCGAAAATCCCATTCAATCGATCTCATCTAAGTTTAGTCCTCTACAAATTGTATTTTGTATGGAAACTCCAAAGTCATTTTTCATTCAGCGCAATTTTTAAGTTACGGATTGATGAATAGAGGGATATCCAAATGCCAGAATCTCCATTGACCATCGACTGCCAGGTGCATGCCTACGAAAAGAATAGCCCTTCACGACCATGGCAAGGGTTCTTACAGGGACCCCAGGAAGTGACTGGGGATGACATGGTTGCTGCAATGGATTCAGTTAGCGTAGACGGCGCTATTTTGACATCTCCGGCGAGCCTATATGGCTATGACGCTAGCTATGCACTGGAAGTTTATGCAAAGCATCCTGGGAAATTTGGGTTGGTTAAGCCTTTCAACCCTAAATCTGAAACAGTAGTTGAGGAAGTTGAAGAATGGGCAGCAACCCCCGGGGTAATTGGAGCTCGTATCATGCTAAGGCCATATGAGTTTACTGGGTATCATCCAGGTCTAAGCAGTGTTCTCAATGCTGGAGCCAAAACGGGCATACCGGTCAACATTATGTGTTCGGGTAACCTTGATTTATTCAGTCAACTTGCCGACATGCATCCTAACACCCAAATGGTGATCGACCACCTAGGAATAGTTCAACCTCATCTTCCTCCAGTACCAGAAGACCCATTTGCGGATTTGGACAAAGTAATATCACTCTCAAAGCATGCCAACGTTGTTATAAAAATTTCTGGTGCTGGCACTTTATCGCATCAACCTTTCCCTTATGCTGACATCTGGGAACCTCTCGGCAAAATATTCAATGCATTTGGATTAGATCGCTGCATCTGGGGAACTGATTGGACAAGAGCAGTCGAGTTTTTGACCTACCAAGAAGGAGTTGACGCATTCAGAGTCACAGATTCACTATCAGATTCAGATCGTCAAATCCTCATGGGTGGCAGCCTATCTAAAATCTATAAATGGGCCCCTCAAAAGTAAGTTTAACTTCTCCCCAATTAAGAAAAAACTATTGGTTGCTCAAGAAAATACGGGTAAACTCTTCCTATGGTCCAATTCAAATCTCCTGGTTGCTAGGTCACCTAGGGTTAAGACAACATCGTTAAGCACATCGCAGGAGGGAATAATGGCTGTTGTCACGCTCAATGGGCAACTTGGTGGCGCCGCGCGAGAGGTGGGCCAAGAAGTTGCCCGAAGAATCGGATCTGATTATGTCGATCGGGTGCTCTTGGCTGAAGCAGCAAAGCGAGTAGGAGCTACAGTCACTGCACTAGCTGAGAAGGAACTTGAACATTTGTCCCTAGGAAACCGACTTACGAAACTAATTCAAACAGCATTTGAAAGGTCTGCTTACGCAGGGTCTGGAGGTGATCCATTCCTCGGGCCAGGAGTAGATGCTCTATTAATACGTCCCTATCCGGAAGGAGAAAATGAGTCATCTGAGGCTACCAGTAGCGATCAAGTGGATGACCAAAGGTTTTTTCAGGTGATTTCAGAAACCATTAAGGACCTCGCAAACGAAGGGAACGTCGTTATAATAGGCCGTGGGAGTAATTTGGTGCTCAAGGATTCACCTGGTGTACTCCATGTTGGGGTTGTGGCACCGTTGGAATTCCGCATTGAAATGACAATGCACAGGGATGGAATCAAACAGGGTGAGGCCGAACGATATATCGCTAATGAAGAACGCTCACGTATCAGCTTCTTCAAAAGGCATTTCAAAGCTAACCCGGACGACCCGATTCTATATGACCTGATGGTCAACCCTGGCAAGCTAGGAATAGAGGGTTCAGCAAACATCATAGTTCAGGCACTAGAAAGTGCAAAATGAGCAGCCTGTCTACAAACCTATAACATAGATCTAGGGTCAATCGATCCAATTTAGTTGTGGAGGGAACCAATGCCGAGGAGTTCAAGAGGGTCTACTTCCCACAGAGGTCATCGAACTCGAGGGAAGCACACCGAAACCACGTTACAAGCAACAAAAGCTGCTGAACCCCAAAAAGTCACAACCCAGTTATCTGGTGATGATAGGGTTAGGGACGAACAGTCGGCCGCTCCGCTAACTCCTTCAAATCGCATTAAAAAATCAACTGCTCAACCGGCAGCCATGGCAACATCTGGTACTACCATGCACGCAAACCCCCTCCTTACTAAAGAACTCATTCGAATTGCAGTGTTAGCAACGGTGGTACTAGCCCTATTAACCACATTTACCACGTTGCTTCAATAGATAATTGCTAGCGCCTCAAATAGGATGGCCGATCGGCTGTGGAGTGAAAGTCGCTCCCAACGACTGCCTGACACCTTCATTCCTAGCATTGATCTACGCTGCTAGCTGACGGATTGAATACATATGGCCATAACTACTAATAAGCAAAACGAAAACAACACTGCCATGAAATCGCGGCTGCCCTCTTTGCCTACAAAACCGGGCATCTACATCTTTAAAGACACCTCTAGCAAATTCCTATATGTAGGTAAAGCAGCCAACCTCCGGGCCCGCCTTCGGTCGTACTTCGCTACACCTTATGGCCTGTCACCAAAGACGAGAAGGTTGATGCACCAAGCAGTGGATTTCGAATTCGTAGTTACTGACTCTGAAAGCGAAGCACTGCTCCTAGAGAATACACTTATCAAAAGGCATCGACCCCACTTCAACACTCTACTGAGGGACGACAAGACGTATCCCTATATCAAGATCGATCCTACCGAAGAATTCCCGCAGGTCTACTTTACTCGTCGAGTTTTGAACGACAACGCCAGATACTTCGGCCCTTTCGCCAACACAGGATCTATTCGTAAGACTTTGGATTTGATAAAAAAACTCTTTCCATACCGGTCATGCACCAAAACCATCACTGGCAAGGATGCACGACCTTGTTTGGAATACTACATCCATCGCTGCATCGCACCGTGTGTAGGATATGCGGACCAGAAAAGCTATCGTGAAGTCATAGAACAGGTCTTGCTGTTCTTGGAAGGGAAAACAGGAGAAGTAGTCCGTCTACTCAATCGCCGGATGGTGAAAGCAGCTGAAAACCTGCAATTCGAACAAGCCGCACGTCTTCGAGATCAAGTACGCGCGATTAAAAAGGTGAATGAAGAACAAAAAGTAGTCTCCCCCCGCAGCCAAGACATGGACGTAATAGCGGTAGCACAGGCATCAAATGAGGCATGGATAGAGGTATTCTTCATTCGAAAGGGAAAACTGGTGGGTAGAGACCATTTCATTATGGAGGGTGTTCAGGACGAAAAGGAAGGCAAAATCATAGCGACATTCATCCAGCAGTTCTATGACCGAGCTTCTTACGTACCTCCCATTATCCTCACTCAGCATGTCGCGGATGAGACCATATTGCTCACTAAATGGCTGGGTACGCGGCGAGATGGCCCTGTATCGCTCTCAGTACCTTCCCGGGGAAAGAAGCGTAGGCTGATATCCTTAGTGGCAGAGAATGCTGCTCAAGGCCTCAACATGTCTAGGATCCGAAGGCAATCTGGTCAAGGCACCCTAGAAATCGCAATGATGGAAATTCAGGAAGCCTTGAGTCTCCCTCGACTACCAAATAGGGTTGAGTGTTATGACATCTCAAATATCAGCGGCACAGACGCAGTCGGTAGTATGGTGGTTTTCCTAACAGGGTCACCGAGCAAACAGCACTACAGGAGGTTCAAGATCAAAACGGTGGGGGGATCTGACGATTTCGCGATGATGCGGGAAGTGCTTCAACGGCGCTTCAAGTACATGGCCAAACACGATGATATTTCCCTTGAACCAGAAACAAAAGAAGAGTGGGGGAACGTACCTGATCTGATCCTCATTGATGGCGGTAAGGGCCATTTATCAGCTATACACGAGGTTTTTGTAGAGATGGGGATCTCCACGGATCAAGTGCCATTGGCTTCCATAGCTAAGCAAGAAGAGGAAGTATTTGTACCTCACAGCCCGGATCCCGTGATTTTGCCTCGCAACTCTCAAGGCCTTTTTCTAGTTCAACGCATACGGGATGAGGCTCATAGGTTCGCAATAACATATCACCAAAAACTTAGATCCAAACGCCAGACTCGATCCACCTTGGACACGATTCCTGGAATTGGCCCGAAGAGGCGGAGGCTGCTCATCCAGATCTATGGGAGCATAAAAGCGATACGAGAAGCCACCATCGAAGAGTTGAGTGAGGTCCAGGGTATGACCACTGCTTTGGCTCAGAACATCAAGGAACACCTGTAGGGGAATTCGCTTAGCTCTTAACTATTAAATCCCATCCACTCTCTCCACAACCAAACCTAGACGGTTACGCACTTGCCACAGAAGCATCGATGCGTCCCCACGGGGATGCGGTTGTAGCCCATGGTTCCGTATAAGATCTTTCAATCCATCCAGTGAAGGAATCGTTTGTGTAGAGTCGTCCTGAAAAGTAATTCTTGGAAATTGATCAATGAACCATCTTCCCCTCCGCGGCGCCGGGGAAGAAATCGCATTGACCGAATCAACCAATTGTGGTTGTTGTGGCGGAACCCCAATTTCGGGTCCAGGGACAGGAGGATTTGCAGGTACTCCCACTGCAGATTCGGATGAGACAGTGGATGAACTTACACTCAAAGGCGCCCTCGTGACATTCTCTTGCAGTTCTTGTCTTCTCACTTCAAGAACTTGGGCTGCCAAAGAAAGATACAACGGTGTCTCAGGTGCCTTAAGAGACACCTCCCCTAGGGTCAATTCGAACAATGGTCGTGTCGTCTGTGTCATAGGCGTAGGATAATGTCACAATGCGCCAGTGTCAAGGGCTTGTCTCCGTTGTCATTCAAGTGACATAGTAAATCTTAGCGTTCATAATCAAATTCCTGAATTGTGACGTAAGCTGTGACAGTATTTACCATTCAGAGCAATTCGAAGGTACCGCTAATTAACGTCTCTTCAATACAAATGTGGATCCCATTTCTCCAGATCACTGAGGTCCACCACTACTTGTTGGCAATTTGTTGGAAATATGTTGAATTCCGTACTCAAAGTATTTGTTTGTTGGGTAATTGTGGGAAATTGGGGGGGGCGACGATAACGAGGTAACATGCTTCATAACAAAGGGGGTTATGCGCTTCTTTGTCTCCAGATTTATACAATGGGGTTTTAATCTGATTAACCAGAAACTGGGCCGGTTAGATTCGCGTCACCATTGCACAAACATTGGCATGATCACATGGATATAATCCTCAGTAGTCGAAGGACTAATCACTCCTGGACTTGAAGGTGCTGTTAGTTCTAGTGCCACATTGTCTGCGTCTATTACCCCTAGAACGTCCATCAAATATTTGGCATTAAAAGCGATCTTGGCTTCCCCGCCTTCCACTTCGGCATCCATCTCAGCGTTGTGTTCGCCAACTTCCTCCGCTCTAGCCAAGACTTGGAGCGATCCTGGAGGGCCCTCTTGGATATGCAACCGAACAATCCCAGAGCTATCCCGAGCAAAAATGGCGGCAGTACGTGCAGCCCGGAGGCATTCATCCACACGCAACCCTGCTCTTGTCGTAGAACTCTGTGGGATTAGTTGAGCGTAATTGGGGAATGCACCTTGGATGAGCTGGGATACCACTTCAATGTTGTTAAGTCGAAACAACGCTTGGCCCCTTGTAGGTGAAAGCACTAACTCCACAGACTCAGATTGGTCGCTAAGCAAACGATTCAATTCGTTCAAGGTTCTTGCTGGGATGATTGCTTCTGTGTCTTCAGAAATTGGCTCTTCAAGCTTGTCCTTGTAAACTGCCAAGCGAAACCCGTCAGCGGCTGCGAGTGTGAGCTGATCGTTCTCGAGTTCTAATTTCACCCCAGTCAATACTGGTCGAGACTCTTCGGTCGCCGCTGCAAACACTACCAAGTTGATAGCTTTCTTGAGCACTGCCGCGCTAATCTTAGCAGTAACCCCATCCTCCACCGTTGGAATCGGAGGGAATTCACCAGCATCCGTCCCTATGATCCTAGCCTCATAGCGTGCGGATGTGAGCGTCATTGCCTGGGGCTGGTTAGTGGTTATCATGTCCACTTTGTCATTCTGCAACGAACCTACAAATTCAGAGAGCAGACGGGCAGGAATCGTTATATCTCCTTCATCCTCTACCGTCGAGCCAATCCAGGTGCTGATTGCCATTTCTAAGTTAGTGGCGGTGAGTTTCAGCCTACCCTGATCTGTTGCAATCAATACGTTTTGCGTGATGGGCAGCGTGGTACGAGTGGCAACAGCTCTGCCTACAATTCCGAGGCCCTTGTTTAAGGTTTCCTGAAGGCAGGAAACGTTCATGTACATCTCTCCGAAAAGTTTGCCCTAGTATATGCTTGGCCTACAGAGTCCGCAACGGATTTCACTGCGGGTTTTTATTAATCTGCGCTGATCCTGATAATAAATAGCCCTTGTGCCTCCCCCTCTGAGGCACAAGGGCTAGAACAAAACTATCAGAAGTAGTGATTACCTCGTTAGATGTTTGATTTCCAGAGTTTCGCCAGGAGCCAGGGCGACCCGCCTAACGTTGATACCCAGCTTCAGCAACCAGTATCCGAGGGTTGCCTTACTCACATCAAACTCTTCCGCAGTTGCAGATAACCCCTTTTCGTTTACCATCTCTGGAAGCAACTTTTCCAAAGGTCTTTTGTATTGCTCTTCTACTCTAATCATCAACGGCGTCTTGCGTGCCATAAAAAAAACCTCCACCCAATAGAAAACTCCCGCGTTGTACCCACCTTAATTGATGTTTGATTTATTGTCAAATTAATATTTAAGATAAGGTTTAAATTAATTTTAAACTTTTCTTAAATATTCACCAAGTGACAGTCATTTCCTATCTGCAGGCAGCCTATTAGGCTTAATGGCCTGTTTAAGTTTTTACCATCCCACTTTCGATATCCTTGCCTTGTTTCAACTCTGTAGCTTAGCAAATGGTTCCAATGTATCCAGCCTTTCGTTGGCTCTTA
>CAZUGG010000042.1:0-13379 GCA_964619905.1 uncultured Dehalococcoidia bacterium | reverse complement strand
GGAATCCTATCAGCATAAGTGGCGACCACATTCGTGAGGCCGGATCTACGGCTGCACAGGAGCTGGCCTTTACTCTTGCTGATGGTTTTGCCTACGTTGAAGCCTGCCTCGATCGGGGGCTGAACATCGATGATTTTGCCTCTCGGTTGAGCTTCTTTTTTAACGTCCACAATGACTTTTTGGAAGAGATCGCGAAATTCCGAGCAGCCCGGCGCATCTGGGCCCGTGAGATGAAGGAACATTTCGGAGCCAAGGACGAACGCTCGTGGTGGATGCGTACTCATGCTCAGACTGCGGGAGCCGCCTTGACCGTGCAACAGCCCGAGAACAACGTTGTACGAGTAGCGATCCAGGCCCTTGCAGCTGTGCTCGGAGGGGCGCAATCCTTGCATACGAACTCGATGGACGAAGCTTATGCTCTACCGTCGCAGGATGCGGCGACCCTTGCTCTGCGAACGCAACAGATCATTGCGCACGAGACTGGCGTCACCAATACCGCCGACCCGCTTGGTGGTAGCTACCATCTCGAGTGGCTGACCAACGAGTTAGAGAAGCAAGCGTATGCGTATTTCGACCAGATTCGAGATCAGGGCGGATTACTCCGTTCTATTGAGAATGGGTTCATCGATCGTGAGATAGGCGACGCTGCTTATAGATATCAGCGTGAGTGTGACCGAGGTGAGAGGATCACGGTGGGTGTTAACCGATATGGGAATGACGCTCCAGAGAAGATCCAGTTGCTTGAGATGGATTCTGAAGGAGAGAAGCGTCACTTAGCGCGCCTCGCTGAGGTCAAGCGAAGTCGTGATGGAGCAGCGGTCGAGCTGGCCCTTCGAGACCTTCGGTCGGTAGCCTTAAGCGATGCCAATCTAATGCTGCCGATTATCCGAGCGGTAAAGAGTTATGCGACCTTAGGTGAGGTGACAGATGTGCTTCGTGATGTATGGGGAGAGCACCTACCATTTGGGGCGGGGCGAAGAAAGGGACACTCGGCAACTGTGGGGCATGGAGGGGAGCGATGACGACGGGGGCTGACCCGGAGGAGAGTCTTGCGGCAGGAATGACCCTAGAAGAGGCACTTGCCGCAGATATTGACGCTGGGACCCAACCGGGCCTACGGATCGTAATCGAGGCGGTTGCGGCCGCGGCTTCAGAAATAGCAACTGACGTCAGACGGGCGTCCTTGGCTGGGGTGTTAGGAAAAACGGGGGAGATCAACATTCAGGGGGAGCAGGTGGAGAAGCTCGACGAGATCGGGCTAAGACGTTTCGTTGAGCACCTGACTTCCTGTGGCAGAGTAGTGGCGCTAGCAAGTGAGGAGCTTGAGGAGACCAAGGTATTGGGAGGCCCGGACGCAGAGGGCTACATTGCAGTCTTTGATCCCATCGATGGCTCTTCGAATATTGATGTTGCGATCAGCATAGGTTCGATTTTTGGTATTTACCTGAAACCGCCCGGTGAGCCGATTACCAACGCCACAATTCTGCGCCCGGGTAGAGAGCAGGTCGCTGCCACATATGTTGTTTACGGATCTAGCACTGTTATGGTTGTCGCTACTGCAGTGTCGGTTCGTGGTTTCACCCTGGATCCCGAAAGCAGGAGGTTCTTACTCTCCCATCCAGTAATTCAGATTCCTGAGGGAACGCCGTACTACAGTATAAATGAGGGTAACTACCCGAAATGGGAGTCCTTGATGCAAGAAACGGTTGTGGAGCTACGCAACGCACACTCGTTACGTTACGTAGGGTCACTAGTAGCGGACTTCCATCGCAACTTGCTGAAGGGTGGAGTTTTTCTCTATCCCGGCGATAGAACGAGCCCTGAAGGGAAGCTGCGACTCCTTTATGAGGCTAACCCGTTGGGCTATGTGGCTGAAAAAGCTGGCGGCAAGGCAAGTAATGGCCATACACGTATTCTTGATCTCCACCCAAAGGCAGTGCATGAGCGTAGTCCGCTTATCGTGGGGAATGCCAAAGCCGTGGAGCGTATCGAGGCGATTTTGCTTGGCTCCTAAGCTGAAGCCGGAGTCTTAGAAAAGGAGAGGTTGTGGTTAGTAAGGCACAAGAAAAAACGCTGGCAGCGGTCGCAAGAGCAATTGTGGCGCCGTCCAAAGGGATCTTGGCGGCCGACGAAAGCTCAGGAACGATTAAGAAACGTCTCGATTCGATTGGGGTTCCGTCCACGGAAACGACCCGTCGTGACTGGCGCCAACTTCTTTTTACCGCAATGGGAGGCGGAGACTTCATTAGTGGCGTGATTCTTTTTGATGAGACGATTCGACAGAAAGCCACAGATGGAAGGAGTTTGGTCGAGGTCCTGCAAAGTCAAGGGATTATCCCTGGAATTAAAGTTGACACGGGGGCAAAATCGCTCGCTGGTGCAGCTGGGGAACAAATAACCGAGGGACTCGATGGGCTAAGAGACCGGCTGTCGGAGTACGTAAATCTTGGCGCTAAGTTCACCAAATGGCGTGCTGTCATTTCTATCGGTGAAGAGGTTCCCTCTGATTATTGTCTCCACGTGAATGCCCATGCTCTGGGGCGTTTTGCGGCGTTGTCTCAGGAAGCTGGGCTCGTTCCAATCGTCGAGCCTGAGGTCCTAATGGATGGTTCGCACGACATTGAGTGCTGCTATGAGGTGACCGAACGCACGCTCCGAATTGTCTTTGATGAGTTAGCCGCACAGAGTGTCTCCTTAGATGGGATGTTGCTCAAACCGAATATGGTTCTCTCTGGCAAGGAGGCGCTGAAAAGGGCCGCTCCTCCCGAGGTCGCTGAGGCTACGATTAGTTGCTTCAAGCGAGTGGTGCCAGCGGCTCTACCGGGTATCGTTTTCCTCTCTGGGGGTCAGAGCGACGACGAAGCAACTGAGAACTTAAATGCCATGAACCGAGGTGAGCGGGATTTCCCGTGGGAGCTCAGCTTTTCCTATGGCCGTGGTCTCCAAGCAACACCCCTTAAACGTTGGGGAGGGCAAGCCGAGAACGTTTCTGCCGCCCAAAAGGCGTTCCTTGATCGGGCACGGCAGACTAGCGCTGCGCGGGAAGGGAAACTCTAAGGCAACACCCCCAGATTCCCGGCGGAAAGGCACACGTCTCGAGGGGGCTGTCCCAAACGCTCAGAGTGCCAGAATTGGCTTGCAGATACGAAGATCAAGTCGGACCCTCCGACGATGGGTAGATGCGGTCGAGGGCTTTGAGCACCTCGCCAATACTTGAGCAGCGTGCCTCAGGAACTAGGGAGGCATATACCTGCGAAGCCTCGCCATCTGTGTAGTCGCGGGCTGCGAAATCGTTTTCTTCCCAAACGACAACGCGCTTGGCCTCAACTAGGGCACGCAAGTTCAGGAGATTGTTTTGGCCAAACGGCGTATTGCAAAGGATTACGACGTCGGTGGCTGCGATAAGCTCCAAGTGGCGCAGGTGCGCTTCGGCGGTGATTTTCCCGAAGGCTGGTACCGGCACGTATAGAATGTTTAGGATGTCAGCGGCGGTGCGGTCTGTGTCGCCAGATCCAAGCACGCCGGCCGTGACGCGGTGCCCGGCCTCCCGAAGCTCGTACATGAGGCGAGCTCCGGATCCGGCACCACAGATGATATGTATGCGCATGGGGCCCGACCTCTGAGGGTGTCGTGGGGCAAGGTCCATGAGGCTTATCGCTAGACTGCCGGTGAGGGGGTCTGGGTAGACGACACAGCGCACGCCAAACGCGACCTCGATGTTGACGGGAGTTAGAACGTCGAAGGGAGCCCCTTCGGCCACAATCCGTCCCTGGTGGAGCATTACCAGTCGATCACAGTAACGAGCCGCTAGCTCCAAATCATGTATAGCGGCGATTGTGGTTACCCCGTTGGTGGCAAGAGAGCGGACCATCCTCAAAACTTTCATCCGATGCTGGATGTCGAGGCTTGCCGTAGGTTCGTCGAGGATTAGGATCTGTGGGGTTTGGGCCAGGGCACGTGCTATGAACACCCGCTGGCGTTCTCCTCCTGAGAGGGTGGATACGGGCCTTTCGGCGAACTCTTTTAAGCCGACCATCTCAAGTGCTTCGTTTGCGGCGGTACGGTCAGCGGACCCCTCTACCTGGAACCGACCCATGTGGGGATAACGGCCCATGAGAACCAATTCCATGCTCGTGAACCCGTAGCTATGCGGGGCGAGCTGGGGAACGACCGCCAGAATCTGTGACAGTTGCTGAGGGTTCAGGCTTCGAAGGTCGGTTCCGTTTAGCGAAATTGCCCCCTTCTCCAATCGCAGGAGTCCGCTTACCGCTTTAAGTAGAGTTGACTTTCCCGCTCCATTTGGGCCGACGATGCCCACGAGTTCCCCCGAGGAGGCGCTGAGACTCACGCCGTCGATGAGGTGGGCTGCGGAGGCGACGACGACCGCATCAGAAATGCCAACGCTAATATTTTCTCGGCGCTGGGCCTTCGACTTGTCCGTGACAATGGCAGACGAATTCTTCATGGTGAGCTGAATCCGGCAGGTAACCCGACAGCGAATTCATCTGGCCACAGCAAAGTCGCCAGGATCTCTACTCCCACCACATTCCATTGAGACAGGGTCGTGAAGTAGCGACTCTCCAACAAGAAGATCTGACCATTGCTTATGGCCGACACCTCGGATAGGACCTTGCTGGCGTAAAGATCGTCAATGTAGTCTTGTCCTGAATCCGCTGGCTGCGTTACCAGTATGACGTCCGGGTTCATCGTCAGGATGCTTTCCGTACTAATGGTCGGGTTGCCAGTGAGGCCGGCCTCACTGGCTACGTTTATACCCCCGGCGGCTGTGATTATGCCTCCTTCGGTCGAGTTGCTACCGGCCGTATAGCTCTTGTCGGACCAGCGAGATGTCTGCATGACTCGGGGGCGGCTGGCTGCCGACTTGTCGCCCACGACGTTGTGCACTGCTTGCAGCCGCTCACGGACCTCCTCGGCTAATTTGCGCGCTCGTTCTTCTTCGCCGTAGATGTAGCCGAGGAGGAGGATATTCTGGATACGGTCCTGCGGGTTGTTGTCCATCTGTGTTTGGATAACTGGCAATCCTGTTGCTGACAAAGCCTCGACCAGCTCAGCTGATAAATAAGGGCTTGTCACCATCAGATCCGGCGAAACAGAAAGGATCACCTCCGGTTCCCGACTAAGCGTTTTTGCGGCACTCGCTAGGTCTGCCACGTTGGAGTACATGGCGTTCTGAGTAACTGCGCCCACACCTACTATGCGTTCTGAGGGAAGCAGGGCATAGCTGAGCTCATCGTGCCCCACGGAAAGTGTAACTATGCGATTTGGCTTCATGGGGATAGTGATTCTGCCGTTAAGCCCCTCCACCTCCCGTGGCCACTTGAGGTTTGTTGGATCGACGACACCAGGAACACCTACGAAGGTCGTGTCGCGTGGCTCAAAGTCTGGCGCTGACTTCGGATGAGCGGAGGCACATGCTGTGGCAAATACAACTAAAGTTGATATGGAGACCACCAGCAAATGAAGGTAGGCTTTGCATTGCATAATCGATTTCTCCTTTTGTGAACGAGGAACTATCAGAAAGTTTCCACTTGTCGTTTATGGCGGATGAGTAGGAAAACAAAGAAAGGAGCTCCAATTAGTGCTGTGATAATGCCGACACGCATCTCGGCAGGTTGAATCACGGTGCGTGCCAATGTGTCGGCGACCACGAGCAGAATGGCTCCTCCCAGGGCGCTCATTGGCAGCAAAAGGCGGTGGTCAGGACCAAACATGAGACGGAGCATATGTGGTACGACGAGACCTACAAATGCAATCGTTCCACTAAAAGCAACGGCGACTCCAGTGACTAGAGAGGCGCAGACGATGAGAAGGGTTCGGGTTGGGCCGACCCTTACGCCCATGGAGCGGGCATCGTCGTCGCCAAGCATTAGGAGGTTGAGATCGCGAGCGGTCACAAGGATTAGCAGGGTCCCGCCAAGGATCAGCGGCGCGGATACTTGCACATGGGCCCAGGTGCTGCCATCCAGGCCTCCTGCTAGCCAGAAGATGATTTCGCGCAGAGCATCGTTATGTGGGACGAGTACGATGATTCCCGAAATAGTTGCGTTAAGAAACGAGCCAACGGCCACTCCGCCCAGAAGTAACGTCGCGACAGAGAATCGCGCCCCAGCGAAGGCGATTAAATAAACCAGTCCCATTGCTGCTATTGCGCCAATGAAGGCGCATGAGGGAAGCGCGAGCAAGAAGAGGCCGTCGAGCCCAAAGGCGATGGCGACGACCGCTCCGAGCGACCCCCCCGCCGATACGCCGATAATCCCCGGGTCGGCCATTGGGTTGCGGAAAAGCCCCTGGAGCGTGGCTCCAGCCAAACCAAGGGCGGCCCCTACGAGCGCACCCTCCACGATGCGGGGTAGGCGCAGCTGTTCTAGCACAAGGCGCTCCGTCTGGCTGAAGTTCGAAACGTCCATCCCGAAGGCAGAAAGTACGATCCCGAAAACGTGGCTTATCGGAATGCTGAACGGACCAACGGATAGTGAGAAGAGTACGACCCCGAGCAAGAGCAATAGCAACACGCCGACGCCCGACACGAGGCGAACGGTCACGCTAGACTTTCGGTAGGTCGACGAGTCCGCCGGCAGTGCAATCAAAAAAACCCCTAGCTATCTCCGCTAGAGGCTTGTCGTCGTTCCTGCCAGGTTGTGGCCGACGAGCGGCGCCCTCTGTAGCGGAGAGGCTTCCCACTCTCGGTCCTGGCAGGTCTCCTGGCTCGCGGGTCCGTCTGAGCCGCTCCGGGGACCCTCTTTATGAGGGCTGGCTGTAGCTCGGTACCCGCTTACAGTGGCGCTACCGCGGCGGCTTTTCACCGCCTTCCCTATTCTTCCCGTTAACCGGGACACCAGGGCCGATACGCTATGTAACTGTCGTTCGTCTGAGGACTATAAGGAAGTTAAGTTAGGCCGTCAACGTTGGCTCTGCTAGGGTCTCGCGAGTTGGGCTAGGGCTGTCTGTAACTCCGCTTGGACTGCCTCGTCTTCTTCGCTCTGGTAGGCGACGATCAAGGCTTCCTCCGACTTGGCTCCACCAATTCGACCTAAGGCCCAGGCAGCATGCTCGCGAACAATCGGACTACCGTCAAGCAGGACTTTCCGCAATGCTTGAATCGCGGCGCTGTGACCAATGTTGCCCAAAGCAACGCAAGCATTGCGTTGCATGCCCTCATGCTTAGCGCGCATGAGGGGAGTTCCTCTGTAACGGACGTCGAACTCCTCCTTGGTGAGAGTCAGTAGGGTTATTAGGTTGGGATAAGCGCGATCTACCTCGGTCGTTGCAAAGGCTTCGTCACCTTCGATAGCAGCGTTGTGCTCGTTCACAGGACAGACATCCTGGCAGATGTCGCAGCCGAAGATCCAGTTTCCGAAGCGCGGCCGAAGTTCGGAGGGTATGGAACCGCGATTCTCTATCGTGTGGTAGGAGATACACAGGGTGTTGTCGATCGTGTAGGGAGCAGGAATTGCGTTGGTCGGACAGGCCGGTATGCAAGCCGTGCAGCTCCCGCAACTCTTCTTGAGCGGCTCGTCAGGCTCGAGGTCTAAGTCGGTTAAGATTTCCGCAAGGAAGACCCACGAGCCCGCCTCCGAGGTCAATATATTGGTGTTTTTGCCGTACCAGCCGAGGCCGGCACGCTGAGCGATGGCGCGGTCAGGCAGGGGTCCATAGTCGACATAGAACCGACCTTTGCTCTGGCCAAGAGCCTCGAGTCGTTCGACCAGCGTCTTAGCCCGCTGGCCCATCTGTCTGTGGTAGTCGCGGCCCCACGCGTATCGAGACACCCGCCCACGAAGCACTTCGTTGTCTGTGATCGAAGGTCCATCTGAACGATAGGAGAGCCCCAACGCGATCACCGATCGGGCGCCCGGTAAGAGGTCTGATGGACGGCAGCCGCGTTTAACCCGGTCCTTATGAAACCACGGGAGCCCGCCCATGAGGCCTTTGTTGATGCGGTCTATGGTGACACGCTCGGCATCGACGAAGTCGTCGGCGGTGGTGATGCCGACCAAATCGAATCCCGCCTCTCGAGCGGTACGTTTGACCTGGGCCGCCAGAGATCGGCGAGCCTCAGCCGACGATATCCTCGCCACCGTCTACTCCGATGGTGTTACCGGTTATCCAGTAAGAGCGCGGATCGGCGAGGAGCGCGATAGCCGCAGCTACGTCCTCAGGCGTCGTGAGACGTCCGCTCGGGTTCCGATGTCTGGCGCCCTCTAGCAACTCGTCGTTTCCGGGGATCTTGCGTAATGCTGGTGTGTCTGTCACACCAGCTCGGATTGCGTTCACGGTGATACCTTTGGGAGCGAGTTCGTAGGCTAGCTGGCGTATGTGCGATTCCAGGGCTGCCTTGGCCGCAGAGACAGGTCCGTAACTTGGCCATATACGGGTGCCACCGGCGCTTGTCATGGCCACGATGCGAGTCCCCTCGCACATGAGGTTGCGGTGTGCTAATCCCTGTACCCAATAGACTAGACTGTTTGCCATCACGTCGAGAGTCATGTCCACTTGCTTTTGATTGACGCCATCCTTGGTTTGGTCAGCGACGTATGGACGCAGGGTACCGAAGGCCAACGAGTGCATGACTATCCGAATAAATCCGCCAGCTAGATGGTCTTTCATCTCGTCCAGGGCGTTGGATCGTTTATCAGGGTCGGATGCGTTGATGTTAAAGAATACGGCTTCCCTGCCCTGCTTGCGGATGGAACCCATGACCTCTTCTGCCATCGGCATGGTGGTGCTTCGGTCTAAATGCACGCCAAAGATATTGAAGCCGGCGGCTGCGAGTTCCTTGGCAGTTGCGCCGCCAAAACCGCTCGATGCCCCAAGGATCAATGCCCAATCGGAAGGAGAGCCCATCACAACTCCTGAGCGCCGTACGCGCATAGGTGCACGTGGCAATTGTACTGGACCCTCCAGGAGTTTGCTGGGAGAGCCACTATCCTAGCTGGTTCAAGCTTAATTGTGAGGTGCCCATGTTCTGTTCCTATGCTAGGTAGAAGTGACGAAGGATGCCTAGGGCCCAATCTACAATCCATCGTAATCGATTGAGAACATAGGCGAAGAAAAATGTTGTAAGGATTCCGATTAGAGCTCCGCTAACGACGTCTAGAGGGAAGTGCATGCCGGCATAGACGCGTGCAAAGGAGAAGAGCGTGGCACCCAACCCGATGAGGAGTCCCCAACGGGGCCGCACCAGCAACACGCCGGCGGCAAGTGCAAAAGCGAAGGCGGCGGCGTTACTTGGGAAGGATGGGTCAGTAGGCCGATAGAACAGAACATTGACATCCTCCAATGTCCAGAAAGGCCGCTGTCGGTCGATCGCTGAATTGAAGATAGTCACCACAAGATTTGAGAATCCGACACCGACAGCGGCATAGAGGAATGCCCACTGGCCCTTATAGCGCACCTCGGGTGTTCGACCGTAGAACCACAGTGTGAATGTGGCCAGCGAAAGGACCACGGGAAGAAAAAAGTCGCTAACGAGGACCCTGATCACGTTGTCGAGAAGGCGCGACTCCCCCGCTAGGCCATTTATTAACTCGAAGAGTTCGCGGTCCGTTTCAAGCACGATTGTCTGTCCTTCGACGACCAAAACGACCCCGTATCAATTGGGAGAGGGTCCCAGACCTGAAGGCATCAATTGATGGTGCGACGTTGGCTGGCGGGCGACCGCTTCGCCGCAGAAGCGATGTGAGGATACAAGTCCCCACGATTGCGGTTGCCAGACCACCCCAGAAGAGGCCGAACTGTTCCGAGCCCTCGACGCCACCTACGTCACCCGGGATTGATAGGCTGCCCGTAAGCACGAACCACGCAAAGGCGCCACAGAGGACTGCGGCTCCCAGTACGACCGAGACCCTTCTTTGGTGCAGGAACTGAAGTCCGTCCAGACCGCTCAACGCCGCCACGACCTGTAGTAGGCCTGCGGTGGCAAAAACCACTAATAGGAAGTAGTCGAGAGCGAGGCTAAACACGTGCCTGGGCTGGTTAGGTTCCTGTCTAAGCGCTCACAGTGGCAGGGTAAGCTGGCCGACACCATGAGATGTAGCGTTTATTCCTGCCCCGGATCACATCAAAATAAAGATCCTGGAGGGCCTGGGTGGTGGGACCGATTTCGCCCGAACCGACCAACCTGTGGTCGATCCTGGTGACCGGGGTCAAATGGGCAGCAGTACCGGTTAGGAAACACTCGTCGGCCTGATAGAGTTCGGTACGGTCGATTGAGCGCTCTACGGTCTCAATTCCGAGTTCATCGCGTGCGAGTTGGATGATCGTGTCTCTGGTGATCCCCATTAGGATGTTGTCACTGGGGGCTGGCGTCACGATCTTGCCGCGTGTGACGATAAAGATGTTCTCCCCGGTGCCTTCTGAAACATGGCCGTCTCCGTTTAGCATGATCGCCTCGTCGAAGCCGCTTTCCACCGCCTCCGTCTTGGCAAGGACGCTATTTATGTAGCCACCTGTGATTTTGGCGCGAGGGGGGAGGCTCATGTCATCGATACGTCGCCAGGAGGAGGTCGCGCAATGGACGCCTTTGGTGGGGTCCAGATAATTCCCCAAGGGGACAATGAACATCATGAAGTCGTCCTCAAGCTCGTGAGCCTTTAGGTTGGCAACCACTTGGGCGCTCTTGTAAGCCACAGGGCGGATGTACTGGTCATCTTTGATGTTGCTTCTCTGGATTAGTTTGTCAGCTAATCCGCAAAGTTCTTCGGCTGAGAAACGCACACCAATCCGGAGAACCTTCGCGCTTGAGATAAGCCGTTCGAAGTGCTCCATAGGCCTGAATACATACAGTTGGTTCTCTTCAGGGTTCCAGTTGCCACGGATCCCCTCGAAGCAGCCCGTGCCGTAGTGGAAGGCGTGCGTCGTGATGGGAATCCGAGCCTCTTCGAGGGGGATGATTTCGTTATTGAGGAATGCGTACATCAATGTGCCCGCTAGTGCGAGGTGTAGGAAATTATACCTGATGCTCGTTCAGGGCAACGTATAATCGTGGCATGAGGACGGAAATCGGAGTCGCATTGAAGGAGTGGTCGGCGGTCACTGATGCCTTGCGATCCGGACGCCAGACCCTGCTTCTGAGGAAGGGAGGGATTGCGGAACGTCGCAAGGGCTTTGTAGTCGAGCATCAGAGCTTCCTTCTCTACCCCTCATACGCCCATCAGCAGATCGACTTTGTCAAACCGGGGGCTGTGACCGAATTCGAGAAACAAGCTGACCCAGGTGAACGAATGACGCTTCGTTTTGACACCTACGCTGATGTTGTATACGCGACCCCGTTAATCGAAAAGACTCAGGCCCATGGGCTAGGGGCGTACCACATCTGGAATGAGCGTTTTATTAATCAACGGTTGGCGTGGAGGCCTGAAGAGCCGGTGTGGCTTCTCGTTTTGCGCGCGTTTGAATTGGCCGTGCCGATTGAGGTCGAGGCGCTGCGTCGGTATGCGGGATGTCGCTCCTGGGTCAACCTAGAACGACCAGTGCTAATTAAAGATGCGCAGCCCGTGCTTGGATACTCATGCTTCGAGAAAATGAAACAAGAGGTCCTGAACTCTCTCGAGGCGTCCCGTGCCTGAACTCCGTTATGAACATATCCTTCTCGATTTCGATCGTACGCTAAACGACTCCGATTACGTCTATGAAAAGAACTTAGAGGGCTTTCTTGGGCTTACTGGGCAAGAAGTTCTCAGGCTCTGGGAGTCGGTACACCGATTCGTTCTCGCTAAGCACCCCAGAAGGCACAATGACTTAGAACTCCACTATGGGCGGATGGTGGAGGAGTTGAATAGAACCACAAAGGCCGACGTCATTGGGGAGCTTAAGAGGCGCATACGAGCAGCCCAAGAGGAATGCTGGTATGCCACCGCTCTATTTGAAGAATCCCTTGGCTTCCTAGCGGAAATGAGCGACGCCGGTTATATCCTCCACATAGCAACTGGGGACTATGCCAAGACGAAGGCAGAGCATATTGAATCCCAGGCAAATCGGTCGCACTTTCGGTCTACGTTTGATGAGGAAACATTGGGCATAGGGAAAGGACAGCGCGACTATTTCGATCGCATCATAGATCTCCTCAAGGTTCCTCCCAAACGCGTCGTCATAGTTGGCGATAGCTTGACCAATGATGTCAGGCCAGGACGCGAAGCTGGGCTGGATGCCATCTGGATTCGGCGCAAGGAAGAGCCAAACCGAAAAGGAATCGTGCCGACTAGGACCTTTGCGACACTCTCCGAGTCCTTAGCTCACTTCTTGTTTCTAACCTAGGGTCAGAGGGCATTCCTTTCCTGAGTTGGCCTATGAGTTTCGCTATACTGTGCCGGGGGTTTTAGCGCTTGGACATTCAACCGATCTTGGGTGAAGCGGACCGGCTGCTAGCGAAGGGCGAACCGTTTGTGCTGGCGACCGTCGTGAATACGAAGGGGTCGACCCCGCAGAAGCCTGGTGCCAAGCTCCTGGTCCGTGCAGACGGAACTATGTTCGGCACGCTGGGTGGTGGGTGCGTGGAGGCGGATGTCCTGACCGAGGCGCGCATTATCCTTGAACAAGAGGGAACCCCGCAGCTGCGGCGTTTCATACTTAACGAGGACATTGCCGCGACGGATGGATTGGTTTGCGGTGGAACCATGGAGATCCTGATCGACCCTATGGTTGACCAGCCTGAACTCAGCGCTCTGTTCGATGAGATCGTCGCGGCCTTTGAGGGGAATGGCGACTGCGCCTTGGCTACGCTTGCAGACTCTGGATCGAGTGATGGCTCTTGCGATGCCAAACTCTTCATCAGAGCTGATGGCACTACCGTTGGCACGCTTGGTAACCGCGAGCTTGACGATGCTGCTTTCGAGGCTGCGGTAGAGCTCATGCCTAAAGGCCGGGAAGTCTGGCTCACCACTAGTTCTAGGGCCAATATCTACGTGGAGACGTTCACCCGTCCCGCTACTATCGTGCTCGTGGGTGGGGGGCATGTGGGCTACGCTGTCTACAAACTCGCCAATTATCTCGGATTCGCGACTGTCGTCGTCGATGACAGGGAAATGTTTGCCAACCAAGCCCGTTTTCCTGAGGCAGACCAGATTGTGGTGGGCGCTTTTGCCCAAGGCGTGGAGTCGCTCCAATTGACACCCAACTCGTACGTGCTTGTGGCCACACGTGGTCATAAGTACGATGATCAGGCCCTTCTAGCTGCCGCGCGATCACGGGCAGGCTACGTTGGTCTTCTGGGGAGCAAGCGGAAGGCCGCGATGATTTTTCGGCATCTCTTTGCGCATGGCGTTGCGGAGGAGCGTATTGCCGACATTCGTGCTCCGGTAGGCCTTGACCTCGGCGGCCGAAGTCCGGAAGAGATTGCTATCAGCGTCGTCGCCGAGATC
>CAZUGG010000041.1:0-3776 GCA_964619905.1 uncultured Dehalococcoidia bacterium | reverse complement strand
TCTTCAACCACAGGCACTTCTTCAACCACAGGCACTTCTTCAACCACAACGGCTACGTCCGCGTCAGGTTGGGCAACATGCTCCATCTCTTCAACAAGAGTGCTGTCCACCTCTTCCGGTGCGACTTCCACTTGCTCACCCTTGACCAATATCTCGGTGATCCGCCAGCGCTTACCCTTAGATAATGGGCGAGTCTCCATGATCTGCACTTGATCGCCCTCTCGAGTCGAATTCTCTTCGTCGTGGACCTTGAACTTGGTCAGGCGACGAATGGCACGCTTGTAAATCCTGTGCCGCTGCGACCATGGAACCGCGACCACGCGCGTCTTATCCATCTTGTCGCTTACGACAGTGCCAACACGGACTTTACGACTACCCTGTTCCTTCGTCATGCCTATCCTTGTGCAGCCTTACTGGCCAACTCCCGCTCACGAAGGACAGTAAGTGTCCTTGCGAGGGTGCGCCGCGCTTTACTGATCGAGTTACTGTCCGCTAGTTGTTGAGTCGCCTTCTGGAAACGTAGATTAAAGAGCTCGCGCCGCACGCTTTCCAATTCGTCCCTTAGAGCCTGATCGTTAAGTTGCCTAACTTCGTCTATTCGCATCGGTTATCCCGTAACGCCCTGCTGTTCAGCACGCGACACCACGCGAGTTTTAATCGGCAGCTTGGCACCCGCCTTGCGCATCGCTTCGACGCCTATCTCGTCCCGCACACCCGAGAGCTCGATCATCATCTTGCCTCTCCGAACCTTTGCTACCCAATGGTCGACGGCACCTTTGCCACCGCCTTGGCGAACCTCGAGAGGCTTCGAAGTCACCGGCTTGTCAGGAAAAATACGGATTACCACCTCGCCTCCGCGCTTTACATGATGGGTGATCGCGCGGCGAGCCGCCTCAATTTGGCGAGCCGTAATCCAATGCGATTCCATGGCCTTCAACCCCACGTCTCCAAACACGAGGTCCGTGCCCGAATGGGCCGTGCCTCGCATCTTGCCCCTGTGGGCCTTCCGGTACTTAACTCGTTTCGGCTGAAGCATCGGTTTTCCCTTGTATATCCGAGGCAGTTTCCTCGATGCCCTCCGGGGCCGCCGTCGGCACCACCGGTTCCATCTTCGGCTCTTCCTCTTCTGTTAGCTCTGGAACGGACACCGCGTCGGGACTGGACTCGGCTTCCTCCGTACCTTCCTCGGATCCTTCTTTCATCTCCAGAGCACCGAGACCTTCGCCTTCTAAATCAGGTTCGGCTTCCGTTTTGTCAGGAAGGATCTCGCCTCGATTAATCCATACCTTTACACCAATACGACCCATTGTCGTGGCAGCCTCAGCAATCCCGTAGTCAATATCAGCGCGGATCGTATGAAGAGGAACTTGCCCCTCCATTTCCTTGTCTTTCCGCGCTATCTCCGCACCACCCAAGCGGCCACCAATATTAATCTTGATACCTTTGGCCCCAGCCTGCATTGTGCGGCTCGCCGCCTGTTTGATAGCCCTCCGATAGGAAAGCCGCCGCTCGATCTGGTCAGCTACGTTCCTAGCCACAAGGTAGGCATCCAACTCGGGTTGTCGCACCTCTACAATGTTGATGCGCACCCGTTTGCCGCTCGAAGCTTCGAACTCTTTCCTGATTTCTTCTACCCGCTGACCTCCGCGCCCGATCACAATACCGGGACGGGCAGTATGAATCGTTACCACCACTTCGTGAGCCCCCCGCTCTATCTCGACACGAGAGACGCCAGCGTCAGGGTATCTACTCCAGATACCCTTGCGAACATTGATATCTTCACGCAGTAATTCACGGAACTGGGCCGGCTTTGCAGCAAACCATTTAGCCTGCCAGTCCTTGACTGCGCCAAGACGGAAGCCGATGGGGTGAACTTTCTGGCCCACGCCTAGCCCTCCTGCTCGTCGACTACGACGGTGATATGACTGTGCCGCTTGCGGACGGAGCCTGCTCGGCCGCGAGCCATTGGCTGAAATCGTCGAAGCTTAATACCTTCGTCGGCGGTAATACCGACAACGTGAAGTGCTTCGGGGTCCATCTGAAAGTTGTTCTCTGCATTCGAAGCCGCCGATTTGATTGCTTTGGCCACTTCATGAGCCGCCGGAGTCGGCAAAAACTCAAGTAGCGTAAGCGCCTCCTGCACAGGCCTACCTCGGACAGTATCCACAACCCGCCCAAGCTTCTTGGGAGAGATGCTAATATTCTTTGCGACAGCACGTACTTCCATAACTATCTCTAGCCCACAGACGAAGTTCGTTCGCTGCGGCCCCTCCCCACATGCCCACGGAAGGTTCGCGTCGGGGCAAACTCCCCGAGCCGATGGCCAATCATATTCTCCGTAATGAAGACGGGCACGTGCCTCCGCCCGTCGTGGACAGCAATAGTAAGCCCGACCATGTCGGGCATGATCATTGAGGCACGTGCCCAAGTTTTGATCACGACTTTTTGCTGCGAACGCTGGGCTGCTTCGACCCGCTTCGCCAACTTTGGGTGTACGTAAGGGCCTTTCTTAGTCGACCTCGACACTAGTTCCTACTTCCTCCCTCGGCGCTTCACGATCATCGAGCTACTAGGCTTCTTTTTGCTCCGAGTACGATAACCAAGGGTCGGCTTTCCCCAAGGGGATTTCGGACTAGGCATACCGATACCCGAACGTCCTTCCCCACCACCATGCGGATGATCTCTCGGATTCATTGCAATGCCGCGAACTCTTGGCCGACGACCCATATTACGAACCCGACCGGCCTTACCCATGTTCTGGTTCTTGTGATCAGCATTTCCTACCTGGCCTATAGTCGCCATACACTCCGCCAGGAATCTCCGCGTCTCACCCGACGGCAGCCTGATCAGCACATACTTTTCCTCTTTGGCCAGCAGTTGAGCCGAGGCACCAGCGGACCTGACGATCTGCCCGCCTTTCCCAAGGTACATCTCGATGTTGTGAATCCGGGTCCCAGTCGGAATCAGTCGCATCGGCAGAGCGCTGCCCGGCCTGATCTCTGAGCCAGCGCCCGCCTGCACCGCATCGCCTACTTTAATCCCTGTCGGAGCAAGCATATAACGCTTGTCTCCGTCAACGTACACAACTAGAGCTAGCCGAGCAGACCGATTAGGATCGTACTCGATTGCAGTCACCTTTCCGGGGACGCCACTCTTGTCTCTCTTGAAATCGATGATCCGAAGCTTACGCTTGGAGCCACCACCACGATGTCTTACAGTAATCTTGCCCCGTGCATTCCGACCCGCATTATTCTTGGACCTCGCCTTTAACAGCGATTTCTCAGGACGCTTTTTAGTGAGCTCCTCAAAGGTCGAACCGGACATACCACGACGTCCGGGAGAAGTTGGCTTGTATTTTCTTATCGGCATAGTGTTAACAGATCGACTCTAGTCTAACCGCCACCAAAGAGCTCAATCTTTTCGCCCTTAGTCAGCGTCACAATAGCTTTTCTCCAAGAGGGTTTAGCCTTGAGCTTCCCCCCAAAGCGTTTCCGTTTCCCATGGATCGACATGACGTTGACTTGACGAACGCTGACTCCGAAGACGCTCTCAACAGCCTCTTTGACCCGGGCCTTCGAAACCCCCGCCGCAACTTCAAAAGTATAGCGGCCCTCCTCCGACAGAGCAGTACTCTTTTCGGTGATCACAGGCCGACGTACGACGTCGTATAGATTCATGACCCTGCCTCATCCTTGGAGCCCGCTTTCTTGGCAGGTTTCTTCGCAGCGACAGGCTTCTTCGCAGCGACAGGCTTCTTCGCAGTGGCAGGCTTCTTC
>CAZUGG010000040.1:0-7570 GCA_964619905.1 uncultured Dehalococcoidia bacterium | reverse complement strand
CCTCCAGACGCTCCAGGCTATCATCCTTGCCAGCGATGACCAATATATCACCCTCACGGATCCGTTCGAACCTGTCAGGTGTCAGGATTACGTCGTTTTCACGCTTTAGTATCAGCACTGTCAATCCTGACTTCGAACGTGGCCCCAGCCCCACCTCGTCTATTGTCTTTCCTTGGTAGTCCCTTGGAGGGCTTATCTTGCTAACACCGAACCCTTCACCCAGCTGCAGGTAATCAATTACACCTGTATAAGCAAGGTTGTGAGCAAGACGCTCCCCGGCCTCTTGCTCGGGATAGATCACTAGATCAGCGCCGATCTTCTCCAAGGTAATGCCGTGGAGCTCGTTCTCGGCACGGGCCACAACATAAGGCAAACCGATCCGTTTCAAAAGAACGGTAGCAAGCACACTAGATTGGATCTGAGTACCGGTAGCAACAACTGCAAGGTCTACGTTTGTGACACCCAGCTCACGTAGCGCGGCCTCGCTTGTCGCGTCCGCCATCACAGAGTAGGTCACGTGGGGCATGATGTCTTGTACCCGTCTCTCATCCTGATCGATAGCTAAGACATCATGTCCCCGCTCAAAAAGAGTCGTCGCAACGCTAGATCCAAAACGGCCCAGACCAATCACCATCACTTGTCGTTTCATGTTCGAGCCTCCAGCCAATCAATCACAGAGAGACTACCCAATACGTACGCTATCCTGCGCGAAGCTGAACCTCACTGGCTGCCGGCGCTGAGCCAGTAAGAGTGCAATCGTTAACGGGCCTATTTTTCCCGCGAACATTGCAAAAATGATCAACAGTTGCCCTCCCATTGAGAGCGTTTCTGTAATCCCGGTCGAGTTACCGTTAGTCCCAAATGCTGAGACGGCTTCAAACACCAATTCAAGGGGCCTGGCATCTTCGATCATGATCAGCACAAACGCAACCACTAAGATCGATGCGATGCCAAGCATGAAAAGGGTCGTTGCAAGAGAGACTTGCTGCTCTGGTATCTGACGCCTGAACGCCTCAACGTTTGGCCTGCCCCGAATCGACGAGACGACCGTGGCGAGCAAGACGCCAAAAGTATTGACCTTCATTCCTCCAGTAGTCGAACCTGAGGCTCCGCCGATAAACATCATCATCATCATCACGATCCAGGTGTACTCATGCATGTCGGTGACAGAGGCCGAGAAGCCTGCAGTCCGACCGCTGACCGATTCGAAAAAGGAATTCGTGAGTTTGTCTCCAAGTCCCAAAGTGCCCAATGTAGCGCTATTCGTAAACTCGGATCCAAGGATGACAACCATACCTACGAACCATAGCCCAATGGTAGTAGCGAGCACTATTTTGCTATCGAGAGTTAGCCGGCCCAGACGACGGCTACCCAGTAGATCAGCAATCAGGACGAAGCTAATACTTCCGAGAATAATTAACAGCGCCGTGACCATCATGAACGCGGTATCTGTGTGAAAGCCACCCAGATTCTCGCCGGGAAGAATCATGAATCCTGCATTGTTGAACGAGGAGACGGCGTGGAACAACCCATGCCACATCGCCGTTGGGAGCGGAAAATCGTAGGAGAAGCGAATTGTGAAGGCGATGAAGCCCAGCGTCTCTACAATGAGCACCATCACTGCAATTCTTTTAGCGATTCTGACTGCGCCCCCCAGAGAAGCTCTACCCGAACTCTCAACGGCTAACGTCACCCGCTCACGAAGGCCCAAACGCCTACCCAGTAGGAGGAAAAGGCCTGTCGACATGGTCATGAACCCAATGCCCCCAACCTGAATAAGGCCAAGAATCACCACTTCGCCAAAAGGCGCCCAAGCTGTGCCCGTATCCTCGACTATCAAACCCGTGACAGTCGCCGCTGAAGTAGCTGTAAAGAAAGCATCCATAAAGGGAGTCCAACCGGGTTCCTCGCTGGCAAAGGGCAGCAATAACGCGACGGTTCCTAGAAGGATTAGTCCGCCAAAAGCGTAGACCAAGATGAGCGGCGTAACTGACCGGGGAGGCGTTGGTCTGGCAGTCGCCAGATCGACCGTAACAGGTCGGGGCCGGGGCCGTCTGACAAAACGGTCTCCGGGACGAGGACTAAGGGAATCTGCCAAACGGGCCTCTGTACAGACCGGAGCCGCGAAAAGACGACCGTTAGTAAATAGTTTCTACGGGGTCACTAACGGAAACCCCGAGTCTCATTTACGGCGCGCGGCGCCATTGATTCCTACAGGCTCCAAAGGTGGTCCACCTGAAGGTTGGACGCCATACTACGCCCGCCGAAATCAGGGTGTCAATAGAGCAAACCCGTAATTCAGCCCCGTCACTCCAGCACTCCGAATCGGTGCGCAAACCCAGTGCTCGTGCTTCAAGAACCCCGCTTACAAGGCCTAAAGGAATGCGTATAATAGAAAGCAGGTTGATCTACTCTAGATAGAAAGCCTTAGCTGGATGGAACAAGGCACCTCTACGGTCAAAGCTGGCCTCGCCCAAATGCTCAAAGGTGGGGTGATCATGGACGTGGTCACTCCAGAGCAGGCAAAGGTTGCCGAAGACTCCGGGGCATGTGCTGTGATGGCACTTGAACGAGGCCCCGCTGACATCAGGTCAGCTGGTGGCGTCGCCCGTATGGCGGACCCAACCGTGATTCAGCGGATAAAAGAGGCCGTTTCCATCCCAGTAATGGCCAAGGCCCGCATCGGGCACTTCGTGGAGGCCCAGATCCTGGAGGCTCTCGGCGTCGACTACATCGACGAGTCTGAAGTCCTCACCCCCGCAGACGAGTCAAACCACATTTGGAAACACGACTTTAAAGTACCTTTTGTCTGTGGTTGCCGCGATCTCGGTGAGGCAGCGCGCCGAATTGCGGAGGGCGCCGCCATGATTCGCACAAAAGGCGAGGCCGGTACAGGTAATGTCGTGGAAGCTGTCCGGCATATTCGTACCGTTACTATGGGTATCAAAAAGGTGCGCTCCCTCGAGCAGGAAGAGCTGGTCGCAGAGGCGAAGAATCTAGGAGCTCCTCTCCAAGTCCTGCAAGAAATTAGTACTAACGGATCTCTGCCCGTCGTCAACTTCGCTGCGGGAGGAATTGCGACTCCAGCGGATGCCGCGCTTATGATGCAGCTTGGTGTGGACGGAGTTTTTGTCGGCTCCGGGATCTTCAAATCCGACGAGCCTGAGCGCAGAGCGAAAGCGATCGTGCAGGCAACTACCCATTACGACAACCCTGACATCCTCGCCAAGGTCTCGATGGACCTAGGTGAACCCATGTCGGGTTTAGACATAACCTCCATGAAGCCCGAGGAGATGCTAGCGGCCCGAGGTTGGTAACTCTTCCGAGGTTGGTAACTCTTCAATGACGACCATCGGCGTACTCGCTCTTCAGGGGGGTTTCGCCGAGCACCAAACGCTCCTAGAGGATCTCGGCGCCCACGTTAAGCAGGTGCGTCTTCCTGAACATCTGGTCGAAGTCGATGGCCTCATTATTCCAGGCGGAGAAACAACCACCTTCGATTTCCTCTTTAGGAATTACTCGCTCCTTGAGCCAATCCGTCATCTGGCTGAGTCGGGGGTCCCGATCTGGGGTACCTGTGCGGGACTGATTTCCTTGGCATCTCGTGTTTCAGGTCGAGTCGACCCCCTCATCGGCCTTCTTGACATCGAAGTGGAAAGGAACGCCTACGGCCGACAGTTAGACAGCTTCGAGATTGACATCGAAGTCCCAGCTTTCAATACCGAACCATTTCGAGCAATTTTCATTCGAGCCCCAAGGATCCTGGCAGTCGGTACCGGGGTAGAGGTCGTAGCACAGCTGCCTGACAAAACGCCAGTAGCAGTACGAAGCGATTCAGTCTTAGGAACAGCCTTCCATCCTGAGCTGACGTCCGACCCACGTTTCCATGACTATTTCCTAAAGGTAGTTACAGACGGGAGTCCTGAGATTCATGCTGCACACCGCTAATCCGACGAACGCCCAGAAATCGCAGTCCTTGAACATAGGCCTGTGGCCAGACATAGCGCGAGTGGAGCCAATAGCATTGGGGCGTGACCTCTTATGAGCATCTCTCCTGAAAGTCAACACGGCTCCAATTCGCTCTCAGAAGATCTTGAGAAGCTTCTTTCCGTTCTACCGCCCCGGATCTGCGAGCCTTTGCGCTCCCAGGATGATGCAGCCGAACTGCTCGAAGTCGTGCTCGATCTAGGCCGTGTGCCCACCGCCCGCTTCCTGAATCGAGAGATGGAGATCGGGCAACAGGACATCAGCACAGAGGATCTTAATCTGATCGCAAGCCGGATCGGCGACTTCGGGCAGGATAACCGCGCAGGCATCGAAAGGACACTCCACCGCATCTCAGCAATCCGGAATCGCAAGGGCAAGATCTTGGGACTGACCGCTCGGGTCGGCCGGGCAGTATTCGGAACCATAAAGATCATCGAGGACCTAGTGCAGTCGGGCCAAAGCATTTTAATGCTAGGCCGCCCCGGTGTCGGCAAGACCACCATGCTGCGGGAAGTAGCACGCGTTCTTGCTGACGAGCATGGTAAGCGTGTCATAGTGGTCGATACATCGAACGAAATCGCTGGCGACGGTGACATCCCACACCATGGCATAGGACGGGCCCGCCGAATGCAGGTTCCCACCCCCTCCCTCCAACACGAGGTCATGATTGAGGCGGTAGAGAATCACATGCCACAGGTGATTATCATTGACGAGATCGGCCGCGAGCTTGAAGCACAGGCGGCGCGCACCATAGCTGAGAGGGGCGTCCAACTCATCGCGACCGCGCATGGCAACTCGCTCGAAAACCTAATCCTGAACCCCACCCTATCAGACCTGATTGGGGGCATTCAATCGGTGACCCTAGGTGACGAAGAGGCACGGCGCCGGCGTACACAAAAAAGCATCCTCGAACGCAAGGCCCCACCAACCTTCGATATGCTTGTTGAAATTCAAGGTTGGCACGAAGTCTCGGTCCATCCAGACGTAGCCAAAACCGTGGACGCTCTGTTGCGGGGTAATCCAGTGCCCCCTGAAAGCCGATCCATTACAGCAACGGGAGAACTCATCTCCGCCCAGCCACCGCCACCGGCACCGGCCACAACTCCCGGAGGGCACCTTCGCCAGGACGGCAGTCGAGAACCAAAATCGCACGTGCGAGTCTTCCCCTTCGGGGTGAACCGGGGACGCGCAGAGCAAGTGATACGCTCATCTGGGCTTCCAATCGACGTCATAACAGATGGCCGACACGCTGACGCCGTAATGACTACAAAAGCCCACTACCGTAACAGGTCCCAGGCCATCCGTAGCGCCGAAGCAGCCTCCATCCCCGTCTATGTCCTCCGAAAGAACACGGGACAACAGATAGAGCAGTGCTTAGTGACCATCGCACAAGCCAAGGCCCCGGAGCGCTCTCTCGAGTCAGCGGTAACCGAAGCTGAGGAAGCTGCCGCGCACCTCCAGAATCAACCCCCCCAGGAAACTGTCGACCTGCTGCCCCAGAGCTCCTACGTACGACGGCTACAGCATCAAGTTGCAGAGCGAAGCGGCCTCGAGTCCAGGAGCGCCGGACGCGAACCCTTCCGACGCGTCAGACTCTACCGTTCCTGAGAGTATCTATCTTTCGCCTCAAGGGTGCCCTCTGCTAGGATGCCATCCCATGGGATTCTTTATCACATTTGAAGGCGGCGAAGGAGCAGGAAAGTCGACGCAAGTGCGACTTCTAGCCGAACGGCTTCAAGCAGAGGGGCACAACGTTGTACCAGTTCGTGAACCCGGCGGCACGCCGCTGGGAGAAGAGGTTCGGCGGTGGGTGAAGACGACAGACGTCGCGTACGAAGCTGAGCTCTTTCTTTTCGCAGCGGCACGAGCAGAGCTAGTAGCGACCACTATCAAGCCTAACCTCGAACGAGGAGCCATAGTCGTGGCAGACCGCTTCGCTGACTCTACAATTGCTTACCAAGGCTACGCTCGAGGCATCGACCTTGATCTGGTGCGAACGGTGAACGAGACGGCGACCGGCGGTTTGGTTCCTGACCTAACACTGTTACTTGATTTGCCGGTGGAGCAAGGCTTAGATCGCATCGGCATGGGGAAACACGCTAAAGCCCACGAGCCAACGATTGGCCACAATAGGCTCCAAATAGAGCAAAACCCCGCAAAGCCGATACGGGACGAGACGGAAGGACTACGCTTCGAGCAACAGAGCCTTGATTTTCACCGCAAGGTGCGCAGCGGCTTCCTAAAGCTAGTCAAGGAATCACCCCGCCGAATGCTCCTCTTGGACGCAACCCGGAGTGCCAACGATGTGAGCGCAGCTATCTGGGATGCAGTCAACGACAGGCTCATTAAAGGCTAACTGCCTTTGAACCCAGGCGTCCTCTTCTCAAGAAACGACCTGTAGCCTTCTTTAAAGTCGTCTGTAGTCATGAGTCGTTCCTGTTGATAGGTGCCAAACTCTAAGTCCTGCTCCAGAGTGCTTGACTCGGCCCGGTAGACAGCTCGCTTGGACATAGCAATGGCGATCGAAGGGCCCTCAGAGAATTTCCGGGCCATTCCCTTCGCGACCGACATCAATTCGTCGTGTGGGCCTACATGCGCAACGAGGCCCAACTCCAACGCCTGATCAGGCATGATCGGCTCGCCAGCGAAAATCAATTCTAAGGCCTTCTGAGGACCCACAGCCTTGGTCAACAGGTAGTTGCCTCCCATGTCGGGCATGAGCCCCCTTTTAATAAAGATAGGCACCATCCTCGCCTGATCAGACAACACCCTTATGTCGGTGCCCAAGGCAATACTCATACCGGCTCCTGCAGCCACCCCATTAATGGCCCCAATGACTGGGAAATTCGCATTGCGGAACAGGTGAACCGGCTGCCAGTCAGGTCTAGGCCGTGGCCACGTGAACGGCGATCGAACCTGTTCCTTATCTCGCGCTTGCATGTCGCTCACATCCATCCCGGAGCAGAATCCCCGCCCAACAGCAGTCACGATCAATGCCTTGAATTCAGGATCTTCTTCGAGCGCGCGGATGAGCCGCCGCGTTTCCATAAGCATCTCGGTGCTGATGGCGTTAAGGGTCTGCGGTCGATTCCAGGTTATGGTCGCAATAGACCCCTCCCGTTCGAATAGGACGAGTTCTGTCTCTGAAGCCAACGTCATCTGCTATAGCCTCCAGGGGAACGATGCAGTAACTCTAGGGGAGCCAATCGTCAAGCGTCAAACCGGATTATCGCTAGCGGAACACAACAAAGTTGGCCTGGACAATTCAGCGCCGCCAACTTTCTTGACGAGCCGGAGTGACCCTGACCACAATATCAGTCGTGACCACACTCGACATCATCATTCCCTGCCTCAACGAGGAACGGCAGTTACCTGTTGCCCTAGAGGAACTTTCTGCATTCCTTAAGCAACACCTGAAGGATTACCGATGGCGCATCGTTGTTGCCGATAATGGCTCATCCGACCGAACGAATGACATCGCAATTGAGCGCTCGGTGCAAGATCCCGAACACTTCGAAGCTATCCACCTCAAGGAGCGAGGGCGCGGCCGCGCTCTCAAAGCAGCGTGGATGAGAAGTCAAGC